>NZ_JBZXVN010000022.1:0-118379 GCF_058892305.1 Pelagimonas sp. | reverse complement strand
TCTTTGTCTCGCTGTGCGGTCCAAACGCGGGGGGTGTCGATGCCGCGGGCTTAGTCATAGGCGCGGGCGACGTTGAAAGGCAGGCAGTGTTCGTAGATCGCGTAGTCTTTGAACTTGGGGTCGCATTCGGCGCGGCACGCATCCCATGCTTCCTTGAGCGACCCGCCACGCGCCACCACCTTGGCGATAGGTTTGTAAGTCGAGCGCACAAAATCCGCCGTCGCCGCGATGGCTTTCTCGACCATTTCTTCGCCAACAAGCGCGTCGCCACGACCCGGCGCGATGCTCTTGGGTTCGAAATCGGCGATGTTCATCAGGGTGTCTTCCCAATCGGCAAAGTGCCCGTCGCCGCAATAGCAGGCCGAGTGATATTCGACGATGTCACCGGTGAACATGACCTCTTGATCAGGAACCCAAACCACGGCGTCACCGGCGGTGTGAGCACGGCCAAGATGCATGATGTCAACGCGTCGATTGCCAAGGTAAACTGTCATGCTGTCGCTGAAAGTCGTGGTTGGCCATGTCAGACCGGGGATTTCTTCGTGCCCTTGGAACAGGCGTGGAAAGCGGTCAAATTCGCTGTCCCAATCTTCTTGCCCACGCTCCGCCACCATCGAGCGCGCAGTGTCGGACATGATGATTTCTTTGGCACCATAGGCGCTTGCCCCAAGCACACGCACCGCGTGGTAATGGGTCAAAACAAGGTGGCTGATCGGCTTGTCGGTGACCTCACGCACACATTCCATGACCTTGCGCGCAAGGCGCGGCGTGGCTTGGGCTTCGATGATCATGACGCTGTCGTCGCCAATGATCACGCCGGTGTTTGGATCGCCTTCAGCGGTGAAAGCGTAGAGGCCATCACCGATTTTGGTAAAGGAGGTTTTCTTTTCTTCCATATCGCCTGCGGATGCGAATGCTTTGGCCATGGGATGTCCTTTTGACTGTCGGGGCCAGAGGCACATGCGCGGCCTCCGGCGGGAGTTTATGACGCCAGATGAAAATCAGGCGTGTGGTTTTTCGTTAGCCGGAAGGATTTTCCCTTCGCAGTTGCCAAAGCCGATGCGAAAACCATCGCCTTGTGCATGGCCCTTGAGCGTTAGCGTGTCGCCGTCTTCAAGGAAATTACGGGTTTCGCCGGTGTCGAGGGTCAGGGGTTCCTTGCCGCCCCAGCTGAGTTCAAGCAAAGAGCCGCGGTTTTCTTTTTCGGGGCCGGAAATTGTACCGGACCCGAGCAGATCGCCGGTATTCATGGAACATCCCGAGGTGCTGTGATGGCAGAGCTGTTGCGCGGCAGAATAGTACATTTCATTGTAGTTGGTGCGCGCGATGGTGGTGGCGTCTTTGCCTTCAGGGGCAAGGGTGACTTCCAGCTCAATGTCATAAAGCATCGGGCCCGGCTCTTGCAGATAGGGCAGCAATTCGCGCTCGCGCTCTGGCGTCGACGTGCGGAAGGATTCCAGAGCGGCCTTGGTCACGATCCATGGGCTGACCGTCGTTGCTGTGGCTTTGGCCTGAAATGGGCCAAGCGGCTGATATTCCCACGCTTGGATATCGCGTGCCGACCAATCGTTGAGCAGCACGTAGCCAAAGATCATGTCATCCGCCTGTTGGACATTGACCATACCTTCGGAGGAGGTGCCAACAATCGCGCCCATCTCAAGCTCAAGGTCAAAGCGCGCACAAGGCGCAAAACGCGGCATGTCGTCATTTGGTCCCTTGAGCTGCCCCCAGGGACGACGAACATCGGTGCCAGAAACAACAACAGAAGACGCGCGACCGTTGTAACCGATCGGGATCGACAACCAATTCGGCGGAAGCGCATTTTCGGCACCCCGAAACATGGTTCCCACGTTTGTGGCGTGATGTTTTCCGGCGTAGAAATCGGTGTATTCGCTAACGGCAAACGGCATCACCAACTGGGTGCCGATCTGAGGGACAAGAAACGGCACCAGTTCGGGCGCGTCCCCATTCTCATCAGACAAAAGAGCCGTCAGGTTGGCGCGAAATGCCGTCCAGACAGCGGGGCCCATGCCCATAAACTCGGTCCAATCGCCGAAAAAGAACACTTCGTCTTCCTCGTCCGACGCCATCAATACCCCGGCCTCTTCCAAAGCAGTGACATCAAGGATCATGTCACCGATGGCGACCCCGCAATGCGTTTCCCCGTCGTCTGTGACGAATGCGCCATAGGGCAGGTTGTTTAGCGGAAAATCGGTGTCGGGCGTGTTGGCGCTTTCGACCCAGGATTTGAGAAGAGGCATGATCGACCTTTCGAATAACGTGGAACGTCCCGGTTTTTCTTTCCAGAAATATCCCAGGAGTGTGGGGGCAACGCCCCCATATGTGCTTACTTCTTGCCGGGGGTGCCGTCGAATTTCTTTTCGATGGTGGACCAGCAATCAATATATTCATCCTGCAATGGTGCTTCGTTGGCGGCAAACGCCGTGAGGTGTTGCGGGAACCGGGTTTCGAACATAAAGGACATGGTATTGTCGAGCTTCTCTGGCCCCAGCTCGGAATAGGATGCCTTGTCAAAGGCATCGCGATCTGGCCCATGCGGCAGCATCATGTTGTGAAGGCTCACACCACCGGGAATAAACCCCTGCGGCTTGGCATCGTATTGGCCGTAAATATTGCCCATCAATTCCGACATGATGTTCTTGTGATACCACGGCGGACGGAAGGTATCTTCCATTACCATCCAACGTTCGCGGAACAGGACAAAGTCAATATTCGCGGTACCCTCAACGCCGGATGGCGCGGTTAAGACGGTGAAAATCGACGGGTCTGGATGATCAAACAAGATCGAACCAACCGGGCAATAGGTTTTGAGATCGTACTTCACCGGGCAATAATTGCCGTGCCACGCCACCACGTCCAAGGGCGATTGATCAATCTCGCAGCTGTGGAATTGCCCCGCCCATTTGATCGTCATTGTCGACGGCACTTCGCGGTCTTCATAGGCCGCAACCGGCGTTTTGAAATCGCGGCGGTTGGCCATGCAATTGGCCCCAATCGGTCCACGACCGGGCAGGTCGAATTTCTGACCATAGTTTTCACAGACAAAGCCGCGACACGGCCCTTCAAGGACTTCGACCCGATACACCAAACCACGCGGGATAATTGCAATTTCTTGAGGTTCGACGTCGATCACACCCAATTCGGTGCAAAACCGTAACTTGCCTTCTTGTGGAACAACCAACAACTCAGAGTCCGCCGAAAAGAAATAGCTATCGACCATGCTTTCGTTGACCAGGTAGATATGCGTCGCCATACCAACTTGGGTGTTCACATCCCCCGCCGTCGTCATGGTCCGCATACCCGTCAGCCAGGTCAGACCTTCGCCATGCGGCACTGGATCCCAGCGGTATTGCCCAAGCGAAATCACATCAGGATCAACGCATGGTGCCGATTTCCAGTAAGGCATGTCGATCTTGGTATAGCGCGAGCTGTGCTTAACCGACGGGCGGATGCGGTAACACCATGTCCGCTCGTTCTGATGGCTTGGCGCGGTGAACGCTGTACCGGAGAGCTGCTCGCCATAGAGACCATAGTTGCAGCGCTGGGGGGAGTTCATCCCCTGTGGCAAAGCACCGGGCAGAGCTTCGGTTTCGAAATCATTTCCGAAGCCCGGCATATAGCCATCGGTTGTACCAGTTGTGTCGGTCGCGCGGATCATACCGCTAGGCAGTTCGTGGCGGGTCATGTTCATCCTCCCCCATGAGCAAGTCATTTGATCTCATAATTCGTTGCGAATGCAACGATGTCAACAAATTTGTTGCAACTGAAACGATTATCGGCTCAAACTTAGGAAAACACACGCGTTTGAAAGCCCATTTATGTCCCGCCCCCTGCCCGACTTCGACTTGGACCGCTATCTTCCGTATCGATTTGCCGTGATCGCAACGCGACTCAGTACCGAGCTCGCGGCACAGTATCGCGAAAAATACGGCATTTCGATTGCTGAATGGCGTGTCTTGGTAAACCTCGCCTATTCCGATAGCACATCAGTGCGTGACATTGAAAAACGTGTCAGTATGGAGAAATCTAAGGTGAGCCGCGCCGTCAGCCGCCTTGAAGACGCCGGATATCTGACCAAAGCGATTGATGACAATGACCGACGGTTGTTGCAGCTTGCGCTAACCGAGTCCGGAACCGACCTTGTCCGCGATCTTATCCCCTTGGCCCAAGACTATCAGGATGAACTAGAAGCAAAACTTCACGCCAAAGTTCCCGGACTTCAGGCCGCGTTGGACGATCTCATGAAGGACGCCGACATATGATCACCCTGTTTGATTACTGGCGTTCATCCGCCAGCTATCGGCTGCGCATCGCTTTGGGCCTAACTGATGAAGCGTGGCAAAGTATTCCAGTCAACTTACTGGACGCCGAACACAAGGCCGCCGACCATTTGGCACGCAATCCTCAGGGCTTGGTGCCTGCGCTGGAGATAGATGGTCAGATGTTGACACAATCGTTGGCCATCCTTGAATACCTTGACGAAACGCGCGCTCTCGGCCTTTTGCCCGGCAACCCGCTCCGGCGTGCCAAAGTCCGCGCCATTGCTGATGCCATTGCGATGGAAATTCACCCCGTTTGCAATTTGGGGGTCGCAAAATATGCCAGCACGCAGTCAGGTGGCTCGATCACAATGGCCAGTTGGATGCAGAACTTTATTACGCCC
Source organism: Pelagimonas sp. (assembly GCF_058892305.1). Taxonomy (NCBI): domain Bacteria; kingdom Pseudomonadati; phylum Pseudomonadota; class Alphaproteobacteria; order Rhodobacterales; family Roseobacteraceae; genus Pelagimonas; species Pelagimonas sp. Next base: position 113,695 of record NZ_JBZXVN010000022.1, on the reverse strand, counting down.
GGCCTTCTTGCGGTTGAACAGATGGTTGATGACGGTGATTTTTGCTTTGGTGACAACGTCACATTGGCCGATATTTGCCTGATGCCACAGCTTTACAACGCCCAGCGTTGGGAGATTGATCTAACCAAGATGCCAAAGCTGCGCCGCATTGGGGCGGCCCTTGCGGACATCCCGGCTTTTGCCGCCGCGCACCCGGACCAGACCCCGCATTAACCGTCAGGGCCATTTCCCCATTCCAGCCAATGACGTTGCGATGGCGTCAATAGCTGCGAAATCTTCGCGTCATAGGCCGCTAAATCCTCGGCGTTTAAAACACCTTCCCATTTGTTCGAGCGGGCGTTGTTGAAGAAGCCGGTATCGCTTTTCCAGAACCCCTGCCCCGCAGACGGGACAAACCGGCCAGCATTGGCACGCATCTTTTCGAACCGCGCGGCCTCTATCAACGCCTCCATCGTTTTGGGCGGGTGCTGTACGCCGATATGACTCGCGATCTGGGCAAAGACCCCTGCGAGGTCACGCTGCATATCCCGATAATGCAGTTGCAAAAGGGTACTTCGGGTGCGGCGCGCCATGGATGATTTGTAGTGATCGACAACAGAGTTTAACGTCACATGACCCTTTTTGACATCCAGAAACCTATGAAAACTGTCCCGCGCTGACCCGTGGATCGCAAACTTTTCGATATCAACCTGGATATTGTTTTCGTGATTTCTAAACGAGAAATGGACATCAATTGGGTGGCGATACACCGTGATGTAGCGGCCGCTCTCCCAATATGGTAAACATGTCAAAGGCGAATGGCTTTTGAGGTGGCGGCGGGTTGTTTGGGCGTCAATATTCGACAAAAGCTCTTCCAAAGGCCGATAGATCATATCAACCCAAGGCGCGTTTACCGAAACATTGGCGTTCACATCTGGGTCGCCAGACAGCAACAGAGCCAAAATTCCCTGCACCCAAGTGGTCCCTGACTTTGGCGGTGTCGTGACGATTATGTCGTCAGAACGTGGCGTTATTGCCTGCCACCTTGTTGAATCAGAAATGAAATCTCGGTGGGTCTGTTTTGGCTCTTCGACGGCAAACGGCATGGGAAAATCCTAGGGTGAATGCTGGTACGATGCCGAACCCGGCTCATTCAATCTATAGCTTACTTGGTGTGCCGCGCGCCAACCAACTGCTCTGGCGCGTCCAATGCTTTGAGCAGTGCAGTCATACCATCTTGCAACGATTGACGGGCCGCATCGTCCATCGCACCAAGAATTTCCATTGCCCGCGCATCAACTTGAGGCTTGATTTCATCAAACAAACGGCGCCCTTCATCTGTGCTCTGGAACAGTTTTATGCGCCGATCATCTGGCGAAACTCGTCTTGTTATCAGACCTTTGTCAGCAAGCCGCTGGGACGCTCGGGACAATTGAACCTTGTCCAAAGTAGTCCTTTGAACCAATTCATTGGAAGCAATTTTTTCGGCTTGCGACAAGAGAAACAACAATCTCCATTCTTCCCGGCTTAGCCCGTAAGCCTTGCCATACACTTCCATGAGGTTACGCGAAAACCGTTCCGCAGCCACGGCAAAACGGTAGGGAAAAAAGGCTTCTATTTGGCTCAAGGCATCTGTCATTTGGCAATCCATGACATCGTTTCATCTGCAACAATTTGATCTAAGTCAAATACAGAATGCCCCAGAACGTCAATCATTGCAATTGCAACGATATTTTCAGGAGGGAAAAATGACAGCGCTATTGAAAGTCGACCAAATCCATCATGTGGCCTATCGCTGCAAGGATGCCAAGGAAACCGTCGCGTTCTACACCAAGATGTTGAACATGGACTTTGTCTTGGCAATTGCCGAAGATCACGTCCCGTCGACCCACGAACCTGATCCGTACATGCATCTGTTTCTTGATGCCGGGAATGGCAATGTTCTGGCGTTCTTTGAATTACCAACCAAGCCGGAAATGGGCCGCGACCCGAACACACCTATTTGGGTGCAACACATTGCATTTAAAGTCAAAGACCGCGCCACACTGGTCGCGTTCAAAGAGCATCTAGAAGAAAATGGTGTGGACGTATTGGGCGTCACGGACCATTCAATTTTCCACTCGATCTATTTCTTTGATCCCAATGGCCACCGGGTCGAACTTGCCTGCCCCGATCCCGAAGAAGAAGCCATGCTCGCCAAATTGGACGCGGTCAAATGGGACATGCTCGAAGAATGGTCTAAAACGAAAAAAGCTCCTCAGCACGCGGCGTGGCTGCACGCCAAGGAGCTTGAAAAAGACTAGTTGGGCGGGGCTTTAGCCCCAGTCCATCACCACCTTGCCGGCCTCGCCCGACATCATCGCAGCAAATCCGTCTTCGAACTTATCAATCGAAATACGGTGTGTGATGAGGTCGGTCAGGTCGAGCCCGGATTGGACCAAAGCGATCATTTTATACCATGTTTCGTACATTTCGCGTCCGTAGATGCCCTTGACCGTCAGCATTTTAAAGATGATTTCGTTCCAATCGACGGCAAATTCGGTTGGTGCAATGCCAAGCAAGGCGATCTTACCGCCATTGTTCATCCGGTTGATCATCTGGCGCATCGCCGGGGCCGCGCCGGACATTTCCAACCCAACATCAAACCCCTCGGTCATGCCGATCTGGGGCATCAGGTCGGCCAGCGTTTCATTGCTAACATCAACCACGTGCTGAACCCCCAAACGTCGCGCAAGATCAAGCCGATAGGGCGCAATATCGGTGATCACAACTTTGCGCGCACCGACCTTTTGCGCCACCAAAGCCCCCATGATCCCAATCGGCCCTGCCCCGGTGACCAAGACATCTTCGCCAACCAGATCAAACGACAAAGCGGTGTGAACTGCGTTGCCAAACGGGTCAAAAATCGCCGCGATTTCATCGGGAATGTCGTCGGGAATGGGGACAACGTTGCTTTCGGGAATACAGAGGTATTCGGCGAATGATCCGGGCCGATTGACCCCGACACCTAACGTATTGCGGCACAGCTGACCACGACCTGCCCGACAATTGCGACACGTCCCACAAACCACGTGCCCCTCGCCGGACACACGTTGACCGATGGAGTACTTCACCGCCGCGGCACCGGTATCGACGATTTCACCACAGAACTCATGCCCAACAACCATCGGAACCGGCACAGTTTTCGCCGACCATTCATCCCACTTCCAGATATGGACATCGGTCCCACAAATCGCGGATTTCTTAACCTTGATCAGAACTTCATCGGGGCCGGGCTCGGGCACCGGAACGCGTTCCATCCAAAGGCCCGGTTCGGATTTGGCTTTGACCAATGCTTTCATTTCATTGCTCATTGTGCCGCCTCCGCAAGAATGTTCATGTCGTGACCAACCTCGATAAACGCATCAATGGCGCGGTCTAACTCTTCGCGGCTTAGGGCGGCGGACATTTGGGTACGAATGCGATCTTGCCCCTTGGGCACCACCGGGAAACTAAACGGCGCGACATATACCCCCTTGGCATCGAGCCGTTTCGCCATGTCTTGCGCCAGTTTCGGATCACGCAGCATCACGGGAATGATCGGGTGTTCACCGGGCAAAAGATCAAAACCCGCCTCAGACATACGCGCCCGAAAATGCGCGGCGTGTTCCATTAGCCGATCCCGGCGCTCGGTCGAGGCCGCAAGCATATCCAGAACTTTGATCGAGGTCTGTGCGATAACCGGGGCAAGCGTGTTTGAAAACAGATAGGGGCGCGACCGCTGGCGCAGCCAATCCACAACCTCGCGTTTCGCACAGGTATAGCCACCCGACGCACCGCCAAGGGCCTTACCAAGGGTCCCGGTGACGATGTCCACACGCCCCATCACGTTGCAATGTTCGATCGAACCGCGTCCGGTTTCACCAACAAAACCAACCGCATGGCTGTCATCCACCATAACCATCGCACCGTATTTATCAGCCAGATCGCAAACCTGTTCGAGCTTGGCGATATAGCCGTCCATGGAAAACACACCGTCGGTGGCGATCATTTTGAACCGTGCTCCGGCGGCCTCGGCGGCCTGTAGTTGAGCTTCAAGATCGGCTATATCGGAATTCGCATACCGAAACCGCTTGGCCTTGCACAAACGCACCCCGTCGATAATCGACGCATGGTTCAAAGCATCCGAAATGATAGCGTCCTCTGGACCCAGAAGCGTTTCAAATAGCCCGGTATTGGCGTCAAAACAGCTAGCATAGAGGATCGTATCCTCGAAACCCAAAAAGGAGGATAGGCGCGCCTCCAACTCTTTGTGCTCTTCTTGGGTGCCGCAAATAAAGCGGACGGACGACATCCCATACCCATATCGGCTTAGCGCGTCGCGGCCTGTCTCGATAAGGTCGGGATGATCGGACAGCCCAAGGTAGTTGTTGGCGCACAGGTTGATCACCTCTTTGCCAGTGTCCAATGCAACGGTTCCCGCCTGTTTTGACGTGATCACACGTTCGCTTTTGTACAGCCCGCTTTGCATCAACATGTCTAGCTCACGGGTCATATGGTCAATGAAGTCTTTGGTCATCGTCGTCTCTCCGCGTGTGTTGAAAAAGCGTTGTTGATACAGCCTGCGACATCCTGACCGCAGGTCAACTGCGTCATGTCCTCTGCTCAAAATTTAGGCAAGAGTGAAATCGGCATTGGGCACCCAAAACCGATGAATTTCTGTGATCGCTTCGATAAGCGCTTTCCCCCTTGGAGCGGCGGGCAAGCAGGGGTATCAAAACCATCCGACCAAGTTGGAGAATGAGTTTTGGATCAGACCGCCACCCGTATCGCCCGCACCATCGCCACCGAAATCGGAGCGGCAGCAAATCAGGTCAACGCAGCGGTTGAGCTGCTGGATGGCGGGGCGACTGTGCCCTTTGTTGCGCGGTACCGTAAAGAGGTGACCGGGGGCTTGGACGACACACAGCTTAGAACGCTGTCTGACCGTTTGTCCTATCTTCGTGATATGGAAGCGCGGCGAAAGACGATCCTGCAATCGATCAAGGATCAAGATAAACTCACCGACGAATTGACCCGCGCCATTGCCGGAGCCGACACCAAGTCGGCGTTGGAAGACATTTACCTCCCCTACAAACCCAAGCGACGCACCAAAGCGATGATCGCCCGTGAAAACGGGTTGGAACCGTTGTTGCAGGCGATTTTGAGCGACAGGCAAGCAGACCCCGAGGTTTTGGCGCAAGGCTACCTGTCAGACGCGGTGGTCGATGTGAAAACAGCTCTCAATGGCGCGCGGGATATTTTGGCCGAACAGTTGTCTGAGAATGCCGAACTTTTGGGCCGTTTGCGAGACTACATGAAGCAAGACGCGGTGATCTCGTCACGCATCGTTGAGGGTAAAGAACAAGCCGGGGCCAAGTTTAGCGACTATTTCGACCACTCCGAAAAATGGGCCAACATCGCGCCGCACCGCGCTTTGGCGATTTTGCGCGCCTCCAAAGAGGAAATTGTTACAATCGACATCGCCCCGCCAGCCGAAACAGGGTCAGAGCGGGCCGAGGCGATCATCGGATCAGCCATTGGTATGCGTAGCGATGGTCCCGGTGACGCTTGGCTTCGCAAAGCCGCAAGTTGGACATGGCGGATCAAGCTGAGCCTGTCGATGTACATGGATCTTTTGACCGATTTGCGTCAACGCTCTCATGAAGAGGCGATCACGGTGTTCGCCCGCAACCTCAAAGACTTGCTTCTTGCTGCCCCCGCCGGGCCGCGTGCGACACTTGGCCTTGATCCCGGCATTCGAACCGGCGTCAAAGTGGCCGTGGTGGATGCCACCGGCAAAGTTTTGGACACCGCGACGATCTACCCGTTCCAACCCAGAATGGATGTGCGCGGCTCTGAGGCTAAGATTATCGAGCTTATTCAACGCCACAACATTGATCTGGTCGCGATCGGCAATGGAACGGCCAGCCGCGAGACCGAAAAGCTGGTTGGCGATACTTTGAAATTACTGCCACCGGCGGTGAAGAAACCTACAAAGGTTGTGGTCTCCGAAGCCGGTGCCTCGGTCTATTCGGCCTCTGAATTGGCGGCGCGCGAGTTCCCCGATCTTGACGTGTCATTGCGGGGCGCGGTCTCGATTGCGCGACGTTTACAAGATCCGCTTGCCGAACTGGTGAAAATCGAGCCGCAATCCATTGGGGTCGGCCAATATCAGCACGATGTTGATCAACGTCGTCTTGCAAAATCGCTAGAGGCCGTTGTCGAAGATGCGGTGAACGCCGTTGGTGTTGATCTCAATACCGCCTCCGCCCCGTTGTTGGCGCATATCGCCGGGCTTGGTCCTTCGCTTGCGCAATCCATCGTCGATCATCGGGATGGAAACGGGGCCTTTGCCTCGCGCAAGGCGTTGCTCAAAGTGGCCGGCTTGGGGCCGAAGGCATTTGAACAATGCGCCGGGTTCTTGCGTATCCGTGATGGATCGGAACCACTCGACAGTTCCTCTGTTCACCCCGAGGCCTATGATGTGGCTCGAAAAATAGTAGCGGCCTGTGGCCGTGATCTTCGCGCCATCGCTGGTGATGCCAAAGCCTTGACTGGCCTCAGGGCAGAACAGTTTGTCGACGACAAATTCGGCCTTCCTACCGTGCGTGATATTTTCCAAGAGTTAGAGAAACCAGGGCGTGACCCAAGGCCCAGCTTCAAAACAGCGAGCTTTGCCGACGGTATCGAGGACATCAAGGATCTGCGCCCCGGCATGTCCTTGGAGGGAACGGTCACCAATGTCGCCGCCTTTGGCGCGTTTGTTGACATTGGCGTTCACCAAGACGGTCTTGTCCATGTCAGCCAATTGGCGGACAGATTTGTCAAAGATCCCCATGAAATAGTCAAAGCCGGGGATGTCGTCAAAGTGCGCGTGACCGAAGTCGATGTTCCGCGCAAACGTATTGGCCTATCCATGCGCAAGGATGGTGGTCAGGCTTCACAGGGAAAAGCGCACGAAAAATCACGCTCGAATTCCGGCCAACGGCAAAACAAGACTAGTCGGACGCATGTCAAGGCGGCTCAACAAAAGTCTGCCCCGCAAAACAACGCCCTCGGTGCAGCGCTTCAGAACGCTATGAAGCGGCGTGATCCGAAATAACCCCCGGCCTCCCTTTCTTTTCGGCGACACGGGCCAAGGGAGGCTTTGCCCCGCTTTGGCATCCGATTCTCATATCGCTCCACGCATGGCGGCGATATATTGCGCATATTCCGCACCAGAGCGCCCAATTTTTCAGCAAACCAACCGAGCCAGCAATCAGGACTCGGTTCCAACCCAACCACCCGAAACCGCAGAATTAACTGTTGCTCAGGTGTCGAAACATCCGAAAAATGTTAGTATTCAGATGCCCAGCTTTGTGATGTTGCTTACCAAACAGCCGCTCAGGCAACTTCAGGACAACCCTAAGGTAAAGCTCCAAAAAACCTCTCGGCCAAAAGTAGAGACACACAGGGCTCGCGCAGTTTATAGTTAACGTATTATTAATTGACATAGGAGCCACCCGCCTACTATCTCTTGGCAGGAGTACAATTTTTTTGTTGTTTTCCTTTTTTGAATAAGTCTTTCTGGGGGCACCCAACTATGTTTGATGTTTCGTTGCTTGACTCATCTCTGAACGCGAAACCGTTCGGGTCCAATAATAAAGCTTTTGTAAGCGATTGGGCTTTTAAAATTGCCAAGCGCCTTTTCGATATCATTGTCAGCCTTGCCTTGTTGCCCGGTCTTGTAGGCGCGATTGTCGTGCTCTTAGTTCTGAACCCGTTTTTGAATCGCGGGACGATATTTTTCGTGCAGGAGCGCATGGGTCGGAATTGCAAAAGTTTCAAGGCAATCAAGTTCAGGTCAATGACAGCAACGTCGAACATCACGCGCGCTGCCAACGATCCGCTTGAAGTAGAACGGATTACACCTCTTGGACAGTTTTTACGCAAGAGCCGGCTGGATGAGCTTCCTCAAATTCTTAATGTGCTTTTGGGCGACATGAGCTTGATCGGACCAAGGCCCGATTATTACGATCATGCCATTGAGTACCTCAATACCATCCCGGGATACCGCGAACGTCACATCGTGCGCCCTGGGATAAGCGGTCTTGCGCAAACTGAGCTCGGCTACATCGAAGGTACTGACGCTACGAAGCGAAAAGTCAAAGCTGATTTATACTACATCACACACCGAAACTTCGCTCTTGAATCTTGGATTTTCTGGCGGACATTGTCTGTGGTTGCGCGTCGCGCAGGTGCCTGACCCGGCAAATCCTTGCACGGAAGTAAGTTCTCCAAACTCCTCTGGTGCCGAAAATCGGCGCGTCGTTGGCCGCTTCACCTGTTGCAGTTTTAGCTCAAGCGCGCGCAAACGTCTTTGACCTCGCACACATAATGTCGTGGCCTGCTTCGTGACGATGTATTCATGTAGACATTTACGAGCACCTTCGGACCGATTTGGTCCCTTTGGCAATGCGAACACATTTGGGGAGTTCACAGTGGTTACGCTACCGATGAATCCAAGGACCACTAAGCAGACCAGTTTTGTGAATGGGTTGAAAAACAAATTGATCCAAAGCTTTGCCTTGGTTGCAATTTGTGCGACCGCGGGTTGTGGCATCAGCTATCAAAGCCCCAAAGTGACAGAACGCGACGATGGCTCACCTGTTGATGTTGTACCGCTTTCTTCTGAAACGGTTTCTCGCGCCAACGCCTCCCCTTACACGCCGCGTGCTCTACCGGCGGTTTTCTATGCCGCCGCTGGAAACGGCAGTTCAACAACCGGGCTCGGGGCGGTTCCCTCCTCACCTTATTTGCCATCCACCACCCCCAAACGACAAGACTTCCGACCTTTGCCCGATGTCTCCCCCGAGGCGTACCGCATTGGTGTCGGCGATGTTTTGCTTTTGGCGACGCGCGGAACGGGGTCCACAGTAGAACAATTGTCCGGATTGTTGGCGGCCCAGAACCAGCGCCAAGGATATACAGTCCGTGACGACGGATCGATCGCGATTCCCGAAATCGGCCCGGTTCAGTTGTCGGGTTTAACCGTTCAAGAGGCCGAAGATCGGCTTTTCCAAGTTCTGGTTGAGCAACAAATTGACCCCTCATTTAGCCTTGAAGTTTCGGAATTTCATTCGAAACGCATTGCCATTGGCGGCGCGGTCAAGAAACCGACATTGGTCCCTATTACGCTGAGCAAACTTACTTTGTCAGAAGCTTTGACTCAGGCTGGTGGCGCGACAATTCGGGACAAACAGTTCGGTTCGATACGAATTTACCGAGATGGGAACCTATATCAAATCCCTCTCTCTTTGTACCTTGAGCGTCAAGATCTTCAAAAGAAGGTCTTGCTGAACGGGGATGCGGTCTTTGTTGACTCCAGTTACGACTTGGACCGCGCAATGGAGTTTTACAAAGCTCAAATTGACGTGATCTCTTTGCGTACATCCGCACGAAGCGCTACGCTCATGGCGCTGGAAACTGAAGTCTCTTTGCAGCGGGCCGCCCTGACGGAACGGCGCCAACTGTTCGATCTTCGCGAAAAGCTGGGCGCAGAGAAACGTGACTATGTTTACTTAACAGGTGAGGTCAAAAACCAAAGCCGGTTTGTCCTTCCCTATCAGCAACACGCGACGCTGGCCGATGTCCTGTATTCAGATGGTGGCTTTGACACCACTACTGGAGATCCAAGCCAAATCTATGTCCTTCGCGCCGAGGGCAGCGGCGAGGACGTCGGTCAAATCACAGCGTTCCACTTGAATGCAAAAAATGCCGCCGACATTACAATCGCAACACGGTTGCAGATGCGTCCAAACGATGTGGTCTTTATCGAAGAACAAGAGATTACAAAGTGGAGCCGAGCGCTCCAGCAGTTGTTCCCATCACTCATCAGAACCGTTGAAGGCGCTCTTATCCGCTAGAAGCGCGCCCGATCAGGCCGACAAAAAACTGACACGGCCCTTTTCGACGAGGGCCGCGGTCAGTCTTCCCGTCGCGTAAGCACCGGTATCTATGGAGATGCGTCCATCCTTGGCCTCAGCGGCATCAACAATCGTGTGCCCGTGAACTACCCAAACGCCATCTTGGCGAAGCTGATTGTCAAAATCGGGATGACCCCAGAGCAATTCCATTCGCTTTTGATGCGTCATTGGCAAATTGGGGTTCGCACCGGCGTGAACGACCGCAACGTTACCGGTCATCCAGTGTGCGGGCAACGTGCGCAACCATGCTTCTAAATCTTCGCCGAGGGCCTCTTTGAATCGGTCACGCAAGTCATGCCATTGCCCACCCTCCGCATTCGCGCCCGGAAGAGATGAGATCTTGAAACTGGCCAGAGTTTGCAAGCCGCCGTAGCGCAGCCATCGCGCCCCATGTTGAACAGGATCATCGAGGAAATTAATCATCATATGTTCATGGTTGCCCATCAAACAAGTCATCAGCCCACCGGCTTCGGATTGCATGGCAAACAACCGGCGAAGCACCTGCTCACTTTGCTCTCCGCGATCGACGTAGTCTCCGACGCAGATCAGAACCGCCTCAGGATGCGCAATATCTGACAACTTACCGAGAAGCGCTTCGAGGTGTTGATCGCTGCCATGAATGTCGCCAATGGCAAAGAAAGGCACCTCTGGTGCGAGTTCCGCCTTGAAAGAAGGCCGTTCAACCGTGCGTTTTCTAAATAACCTCATGCCAACTATCTAGGCTGGCCCATCCCGGTCGCCAAGGAGAAAATCCCTCATTTTGAACGGTTTCAACACTCTCAAAACTCGCAACTGTCCGACCTTTACTCCGCAAGCTTGACACCAGCATCTTTCATATCAGAAAGGGCTGCGTTCAATGACCCATCAAGATCAATGGCACGACACAAGCCCGTCTTGACAGTAACGTCAAAACCCAATTTCGCCGCATCAATGGCCGAATAGTTCACACAAAAATCCAAGGCCAAGCCGACAAGAGTGATCTGGGTGACCCCGCGCGTTCGCAGATACCCGTCTAGGCCGGTCGGGGTTTTGTGATCATTCTCAAAAAATGCTGAATAGCTATCAATTTGGGGTCGAAACCCTTTGCGAATGATAAGGTCCGATGCTTTGGTGTTCAGATCACCATGGAACGATGCCCCGCCTGTGCCTTGGACACAGTGATCCGGCCAAAGAACTTGGGGACCATAAGGCATTTCAACAAGGTCAAAGGCGGCCTTCCCAGCATGCGATGATGCAAAGGAGCTATGGCCAGCTGGGTGCCAATCTTGCGTTAGAACCACCGCATCGAACCCGTCCATAAGCGCGTTAATAGGCGCAACTATTTCGTCCCCTCCTGGAACCGCCAGCGATCCACCCGGACAAAAATCGTTTTGGACATCAATGACTATCAACCCTTGCATCACGCGCACTCCCAAATCGTTGTTGCGCTCACTTTAGGCCGATGGAAAAGGAATTGCCATGTCGCCATAGCTTGGCTATTTGAGCCCCTTTCAAAGGGGGCGCGCATGGCCAGATTGGGATTGGATTTCGGAACGTCTAACACAGCTGCCGGTGTTCTTGCCGGAAGCAACCCGTTTGCGATTCCGCTTGAACCAGATCATCAAACTCTGCCGACGGCGGTCTTTATCGACTACGCTGACAAGCACTATGTCTATGGCTCCGCGGCTGCTCGTGCGATGATGGACGGGGCCGAAGGGCGTTTTTTGCGCGCTTTGAAGAGTATTCTTGGCACGCCTTTGGCACGGGAATCCCGGTCGTTTCTCAATGAGCGGATCACTCTCATTGAGATCATCGCGCGGTTCTTGTCAGAAATCAAAACCCGGTCCGAAACCTTTACTGGTATGACATTTGATACGGCCCTTTCCGGCCGTCCGGTGCATTTTCACTCCGCCTCAACCGAACGAGACGCCCAAGCCGAACTGGATTTGCGCGATGCCTATATGCTGGCCGGTTTCAAGGACGTGAGTTTCCTTGCTGAGCCAGAAGCGGCCGCACTTGCCGTTGCGGGTCATGGGCGCATGCTTATCGTCGATATTGGCGGCGGCACGTCCGACTTTACCCTATGTGACCGCAAGGACGATAAAACCGAGGTTTTGGCAAGCCGAGGTGTGCGCATTGGTGGCACCGATTTTGACCGTGTTCTCAGTTTGCGCCATGCCATGCCGTTGCTGGGGTACGGAGCCCAAATTGGGGCCGAACTAAGCTCCAAAACACACTCTGCTCCCAAAGCCTTGTTCCATGATCTGGCCAGTTGGGAAAAGATCGCATTCGTTTATGACCCGGCATTGCTGCGCGAAGTGCGGCGCTGGGAACGCGTTGCCCAAGAACCGCTTTTGTTTGAACGTCTTGGCGAGGTCCTCGAAGCCCATTTGGGACACGATATTGCCTATGCGGTTGAGGCGGGAAAGATCGCCGCAAACGGCGCAGACTCCGGCGAAATCCTTCTCGATATTATTGAACGTGGCCTCTCGGTCGATTTACAACGTGACGCGATGCAATTGGCTTTGTCCGATTTTGCGACCGAGATCGGAACAAATGCATTGGGAACCCTCGCCGATGCGGGGTGCGCCCCAGATAGTGTCGATCAGGTGGTCTTTGTTGGTGGGTCCAGTTTGATGGCCATCATCCGAGAGCAACTTGGCACCGCGCTGCCCAATGCCCGGCATGAAGACGCCGAAGTTTTTACCGCAGTTGTCCACGGGTTGGCGATCGCCGCCGCGTAGCGCTTGCCCGTTGGCTCACAAATGCGTATCCGGGTTTTATGTTTACTGTCTGCGCCCTCTACCACTTCACCCGCTTTGAAAACCCGGACGCATTGCGCGAACCGCTTTTAGACATATGCCGTGCCCAAAGCATCACCGGCACGCTTCTTTTAGCACAAGAGGGTATAAACGGGACGATCGCCGGCCCGGCAAGCGGGATCGAAGCAACTCTGACGCATATCAGATCGCTACCCGGTTGTGACACCCTCGAATGGAAACTGTCGTCCGCCCAAGATCGCCCCTTTGCCAGAATGAAAGTTCGGCTAAAACGAGAAATCGTGACCATGGGGCAGCCAAATGTAGACCCCAAAACCGACGTCGGAAACTATGTCGATCCCGCCGATTGGAACGATCTTATCTCTAGTCCAGACGTCGCGGTTATCGACACGAGAAACGACTACGAAGTGTCAATCGGAACGTTTGACGGCGCGATTGATCCGAAAACGGCGACTTTCCGTGACTTCCCAGAATGGTGGGGACGAAACAAAGATCGCTTTCACAACAAACGTATCGCAATGTTTTGCACCGGTGGAATCCGGTGCGAAAAATCGACCAACTGGCTGAAACAGCAAGGTGTTGAAGATGTCTACCACCTTAAGGGTGGCATCCTTAAATACCTCGAAGACATTCCATCCGAGCAGAGCACATGGAATGGCGAATGCTTTGTGTTTGATGGGCGGGTTTCTGTCGGGCACGGGTTGCAAGAAGGCCCACATCAGTTGTGCCATGCCTGCCGAAAACCGATTTTGCCAGAAGACACAAATCGGCCGGAATATGAGCATGGCGTCTCTTGTCACCTTTGCATTCACGAAACTTCTGAAGACGACAAAACGCGTTTTCGCGAACGGCAAAAACAAATTGCCCTCGCATCCGCCCGAGGAGAACGGCACCTGCACGCGGATGTCACGGAAGAACCCAAAAGAAAATAGCCGTTAGCGGTAACTCTGGGTGTTTGCGTTTTGGTCTGTTAAGCCTCGGGCAAAGCCATGTGAGAGACGCCATGACCGATAAAATCCAAACTGCCGTGCTTGAAAACGATATTGCCCGGATCACGGTTTTGTCGATGGGCTGTAGCATCCAAGACTGGCGCGTTCATGGCCGCCCGGTTGTTTTGGGTTATGCGGATGTCGAGACCTATCGCACAAACCCCTGTGTCATGGGGAGTATTGTTGGTCGGATGGCCAATCGCACGGCGGGCGCTGCTTTTGAGCTGGACGGGCACCTCTGGCGCCTTCCCGCCAATGATGGGCCCAATCACATTCACGGCGGGCCAGGTGGACTCGCTTGGCGAAACTGGTGTTTGCGTCAACAAAGCGCGACGTCGGTCACATTGACGCTAAGGTCCGACCATCTGGATCAAGGGTATCCGGGTCATGTGGATTTCAAAGTTCGTTTGACCTTGGATGGTGCGGCTTTGACCTGGGATATGACCGGGAAACCCGATCGCGAAACGCCTATCAACCTTGCGCAACACGTCTATTTCAATCTAGCCGGTGCGGGTAACGTTCTCGGGCATCAAATTCAGATTGGTGCAAGTTTTGTAACCCCAACCGATCAAGCGCTGATCCCCACCGGGGACCGTTTGAACGTCGAGAATAGCCGGTTTGACTTTCGTCAGGCCCAAGTGATTTCAGAGATTGATCCTGACAATACCGGCTACGATTTGAACTTTGCCTTAGATCAAACGGATGCACCGAATGCCACAGTTGTCTCTCCAGATGGAATGCGGTTGCAATTGTGGACCGACCAACCGGGTCTTCAGCTGTACACAGCCAAGCATTTGTCACGCCACGGCGTTGCCTTACCCGGTGCAAAACACGACCCTGACTGCGGGTTTTGCCTAGAGGCGCAAGGCTTTCCCAATTGCATTAACCAATCAGGTTTTGGATCCATTCTGTGCTCACCAAAGTCACCATATCACCAAAAGACCACCATAGAAATTGCTCCGAGCGTCTAGAAGTATCCGCGAACCAAGCTGCCGGCAATGAGCGCCCAGCCATCCGCGATCACGAAAAATGCAAGTTTAAACGGTAGCGATACGATCGCCGGTGGAACCATCATCATACCCATCGACATCAATACGGCCGCGACGACCAAGTCGATAATCAGAAATGGTAAAAATATCAGGAAGCCAACTTGGAAAGCCCGCGCCACTTCTGAAAGCATAAAGCTCGGGATTAGAACCGATAACGGAGCCTCAGGTTCTAAGACAGTTTGGGCGGCATCGGGCCGTAAATCAGCCATTGCACGATATGTTTCCGGATCTGCACGCGATGCCATGAACACTCGGAATGGTTTCAAAATTTCAATTGCGGCGGCTTCGACTTCGACCTGCTCATTGATCAGTGGCTCAACCCCTGCCGTCCAGGCTTCGGTGAACACCGGTTCCATGACGAAATAAGTTAGGAATAGTGCCAGGCTGACAATGAGCATGTTTGGCGGAGATTGCTGCAAACCCACCGCTTGGCGCAGAATTGCCAAAACAGTAACCATAAATGGAAAGCAGGTGATCATAATCGCAATGCCAGGCGCGATGCTTAGCAACGTAATCAGGATTATAAGCTGAATGCTTGTTCCCGTTATCGACCCACCTTCGCCCAGATTGAGCTCAAGGGATTGCGCAGCTACTTCTGTTGCTAACACAGTTGAAAACACGGCCAATAAAACCGCCGAGATTACCGTCCGGATATTCATACCTTAAGCTGAGTTGTTGAGTTCTGAAACTTCCGTAAGACGCACGGCAAGCTGCCCTTGCCCATCCCCTTCCATCACTTCCAACACGCCAATACCAATCAGTTTTTCCCCGACATACAGCTCAACCGGATCATCCAACTGTTTGTCCAAACTGAGGACAGATCCAGCCGCCAATTGCAGCAAGTCTCGCACCAGCGGCCTAGCCTTACCTACTGAAACAGTAATTTCTATTGGAACCGATGTGAAAGCAGTAGCTGCCTCACCTCTTGTTGTTTGCGGATTATCCATTCGCCAATTTCCTCCGATTGTCATGGGAAAAACCATCAACCGCTTCGGATACCGACGCGATCAAATCCCCAAGATCAATTTGTTTTTCTGTTTGTCCCAAGCGGATGTCCGCCTGCTCGTCCGCGAGAGTATCATCCTCAATCAGCTGAATCGGGAAACTGAATTTCCCTTCTAGCAAGGGAGCAACGGATTCAGTGTTAGAGGGTGCGACAGCTACAATGACCTTAAGCGCCCCAACTTCCTGAGCCATGCTTTGCAATTGCTCTACGATGTGGTGCCCTAAGGTTTCGCGAGCTATTTGCGGCAAAAGCGCTGCCACCATTTCATCCAGCAAAGGCGTCATCGCGTTCATTACTTGGCTGTAGGCTTCGTGATAAGTAAACGATAGGTCTTGCAAATGCTGACCAAAAGCACTGGAAATCCGACTTCGGTCATCCGATTGCGCTTTGACAGCATCATCCCAACCAGCACGATAGCCGTTTTCGAATGCCTCCAGCTTCTGACCTTCTAAATCCGCTTCATTGAAAGTAACCACCGCAATATCAGGTGATTGAGCGGGGATTTCTGAAAAGTCATCTAAGAGCTGGTGCAGTGCGTTCATGACGTTTCCTCTTTGTCTTCTTCTAGCCAGCTACGTAGAATTTCCACGGTCTCTGTTTTGCGTTCCTCAATAAGGTTTCTCAGCCGATCGACTGGATCTTCGCTCCCACCGCTTCCATCGGACATATCAAAATCGACCATGCCCATGCCGCCAAACCCGCCACCATCGGACACCATTGGCAAATCTTCAAATCCGCCTGCAGGTTCAATTTCTCCTTCTAAAACGGGCGAAGATTCATCCAGCGGCGAAGGAAGAGCGCCGGCCGCCCCATCAGTCAAGGCAGGAACGCCGTTTGAAGATGCCAAAACCGGACGCACAACAAACAAACCGAGGATCAGGGCAACTACGGCTAAGACGCCCATCTGCAACAACCGCATGGTGTCAATGTTTCCAACAAACATACTGGGTTCAATTGGACCGGTACCTAACCCTTCCGGGCGTTCGAATGGCAAGGATCGAATGGTAATTTGATCACCGCGGTCTTCTTCAAAGCCGACTGCAGATGAAACGAGATCTCCCAGTGCTTCAATTTCTGGATCCGGTAATGGCACAAATGTTTGGGAACCATCTGCAGCGGCTTCATAAGTTCCATTAACCAAAACAGCAACCGTGAGACGTCTAATCGCACCTGGGACACGCGTGATTTCCCTCGTTGTTTCAGATACTTCATAGTTAACTCGCTCCCGGGTTTCTGCCTTGGAAGACGAGGAGGCGTCAGCCCCGCCACCATCGCCGTCAGGCAAATTGGACGCCACAGTCACATCACCGCCCCCATTGCTATCGGCTTTGTCATTGCGCTCCTCTGTGTCGGTTGACACAACGACTCGCCCTTCTGGATCAAAGCTGCGCTCACGGATCAGTTGGCTTTCAGTGACTGTGTCAACGCTAACTTCAACAACTGCGTTGCCAACACCCACGCGGGCTTCCATCAAGCGTTGGACGCGGTCGCGCAATTGAATAGCCTTGTCATCGGCCGTCGGACCAGTTGGACTATCGGCATCCGCGCCAATTAAACCACCTTTGCCATCAATAACCGCCACATTCTCCGGCACTAATCCAGGAACGGCTGACGACACGAGATACTTAAGGGCTCTTGCTTGTTGTGGGGATATTGCTCCCCCACTTGGTGTAACTGATATGGAAGCAGAAGGAGTAACATCTCTCTGAAATGGATTCGCACTACTGTTTGCAATATGAACTCGAGCACTGGCTACTGCGGGATTGGCAACAATTGTTCGGGCAAGTTCACCCTCTTTGGCTCTCCAATAGGCCGCATCAAACATTTGAGATGTTGTCCCAAAACCAGACAATCCATCTAACAGTTCGTAACCCTGGCCACTGTTTGCAGGCAGCCCTTCACTTGCCAATGTCAACCGCAGTGCGTCGCGTTCAGAGTCTGGAACAAAAATCGCTCCACCTCGAACATCAAACTCTACCCCATGGCCTTCCAAGGCTTTGACAACATCACCTGCCGCACCGTTCTCCAGGCCTGCATATAATAGTGACATGTTTGGCGCTGATGCCAAACGGGTCAAACCCAAAACGGCAACAATCATCGCAATTGTAGCCCCAACGACCACTATTCTTTGACGAATGCCCAAGGCACCCCAGACTGAAACAACCTGCTGCAAGACTAACCTCCGCTCCAAACATTCTGTTCGGTTGTTCTGACTTTGGCGCATTCAGCTTAACAATCAGTTAGCCCATTTCTGTCAAAACGGTTTCACGGACAGAAAAGAGGTTTAACATGTCTGATGCCACCGTTGACGATGAAAACGTCGAAGAGAAGAAACCGTCCAAACTTCCAATGATTATTGGGCTCGTACTGGCATTGGCCGGTGGCGGTGGCGGATTCTTCGCTGTTCAATCAGGTCTACTCGGAGGGACTAAAGAGAGTGCGGCGCATGATTCGGCTTCGGAAGCCCACGCAGAAGAGGAAGGTGTTGAAACCGCTCCTTTGCCAGATGTATCCTTTATAGAAGTCCCTCCACTTGTGATTTCACTAGGCCCTCGGGCCCAAGCCAGTCACTTGCGGTTTAGAGCGAGTCTGGAAGTCCCAAAGGAATACACGGTTGAAGTCGAAGGTATTCTGCCGCGAGTTCAAGACGTTCTAAACAGTTACCTTCGCGCCTTAGAACCTAGGGACCTTGAGGCTCCCGGCGCTCTTATCAAACTACGCGGACAAATGCTGCGCCGCGTCAAACTCGTGGCGGGCGAGGGGCGTGTACGCGACTTGTTGGTGCTTGAGTTTGTACTGAATTAAAAAAAGGGGACAGGAATGGAAATGATCGCAGATATTTTACTTGTCGCGGGCGCTTTGGGTGCAGGATTCTACTGCTTCATTCTTGCTCGGCGGCTCACTAGGTTTACCGATCTGGAGAACGGTGTTGGCGGTGCGGTCGCTGTGCTTTCTGCACAAGTCGACGATCTCAGCAAGACTCTTTCTAGTGCACAGAAAAGCGCGGGCGATTCGTCGAAATCATTGAGTGAACTCACTGAGCGGGCGGAGGATGTCGCCCGTAGACTAGAGTTGTTAGTTGCTTCCATGCACGATTTACCGCAATCGGGCACACCTCCTAGCGCTCATCCAACCACGACACCGGAAAATGCGGATCCAGTGTTTGTGCGCCACCCACGCAACTGAGGTGAACAATGTTTAAGAAAAAAGCTCTCGAAAAAAAGAAACGGCCTCGGCGCAAAGCCAAAGGCGCGCTCTCTGCGATCGGAGCACTGCTGCTCGCATCTGCGGCTCTTAGAGTTGGAGTTGGAGCAGGGGAGGCTCTTGCTCGCGAAGGCGGTGATGACGGCGCGCCTACAGCGGCTTTGACGGAGGTTGCTAAAGAACAGGAACCAGAGCAAGTCGCCTCGAACGAAATTGCTGACGAAGACATTTCTCCATTGCTGAGGGCGCTCAATGAGCGAGAAGCACACGTTAATAAACGTGAGCATGAAATTGCTATGAGAATGAAAACATTAAGCGTCGCAGAGCAGGAAATTGAGCGCAGACTTAAAGCTTTGAAGGACGCTGAAGAACGATTGCGGGCGACGATGTCACTAGCTCAAAGCGCCGCCGAAGACGACATCACTCGATTGACGGATGTCTATGCAAATATGAAGCCAAAACAGGCCGCAGCGTTGTTTGAAGAAATGGACCCAGAGTTTTCGGCGGGCTTCCTAGCCAGAATGAGACCAGACACGGCAGCTGGTATTATGGCTGGGCTCAGCCCCTCGGCGGCGTATACGATCAGCGTTGTATTGGCCGGTCGAAATGCTGAGGTTCCAAAAGAATAAATAATCTTTCTGGAAACTGGCAAAGTCTCGCTGGAACACGGCAACGTGACTCACCTAGTCTCGATCCCGGGATTGATTTTCAAGTGAATTTGCGCAAGATGAACGCCGTTTACCAATTTAGGAATTGTGCAGCCATGATCACTCGTCGAACTTTCGTCGCCGCCGCCGCGTCAACAATAGCGATGCCTGCGCTCGCATTCGAAGTTGATCCTGTGTTCCGCCCGCAAACTGTGGGTATCAAAAAGGATCTTGAGCCCGGTCAAATCTTAATTCTACCGCGCGCACACTTTTTGTACTTTGTGACCGATCATGGGCAAGCACGCCGCTACGGTGTCGGTGTCGGTAAGGCCGGTCTGGAATTCACAGGTACTGCAAAAATTGGCGCCAAGAAAGAATGGCCAACTTGGCGCCCCACCAATGAAATGATTGAGCGTGACCCGCAGTTGTATGGCAAGTTTGCAGGTACCGACTATGTCCAACCCGGTGGACCGGGTAACCCGTTGGGGGCTCGAGCGCTTTATCTTTTCCAAAACGGTCGCGACACTTTCTTCCGAATCCATGGTACGACCGCTCCGCGCTCCATTGGTCGCTCAGTCTCGAACGGGTGTATTAGAATGCTTAATGAGCACGTCGAAGATCTGTACGAACGGGTGCCTATTGGTTCAAAAGTAACTGTACTCTAGGCACAAGACTTGCTTGTTCATCGATTGGAAGCCGGGCCGTTTCGTCCCGGCTTTTTGTTTTAATTTTTCTTGGCGCGGCACATTTTCGCCAGCGCCACTCCACAATCCCGCCACAATCAGAACGCTTTAATCATTTGGCAAGACCTGAGGCACTATCGTTACTCAGGATGGAGGCGAGGAAATGGCAGTCGTGGCAATTCTAGTAGGAAGCGTTTTGGGGTTCTTTGGCGGATTGTTCGGTTTTTTGTTTTTCGACCTCTCGCTCGTGTCGGCTTTTTCTCTTTACCTCATGT
Organism: Pelagimonas sp.; assembly: GCF_058892305.1. Taxonomy (NCBI): domain Bacteria; kingdom Pseudomonadati; phylum Pseudomonadota; class Alphaproteobacteria; order Rhodobacterales; family Roseobacteraceae; genus Pelagimonas; species Pelagimonas sp. The sequence goes on along the minus strand of NZ_JBZXVN010000022.1, from coordinate 93,118 downwards.
GCGGGATCGGAACGGGTTTAGTTACAACTCTCTGTACAGTACTTGCATGCATACTGGGTTCAAAATTCCAGCTGTCTCCGGCATGAACCCTCGACTATTGTAGGCGCGACAACAAAATTTCAACTTTGGGTCCGACAACATCAACAATTTTCTTAACGCCCTCGGGGTTAGGATGAATACCATCGGTTTGCATGAAATTCGCCACCGTAACTGGCGTTCGCTCCTCTCCTAGCCCCGCAAAGAAGCTGTCCAGAAAGACTGTACCGTACTTAGTTGCAAGCTCCGGATACAGAGCATCAAATTTCAACTTGTAGTCTGTGCCAAAGTTACCGGGGGCTTCCATGCCAATTAGCAACACCTCCAAGCCATGATTTTGAGCCACTTGAAGGATCCCCTCAATATTGCGCCGCGCTTCTTCGGGGGCAACGCCACGCAGCAGATCATTGCCGCCCAAAGTGACGATTATTGCGTCAATATTTGAGGTCAATGACCATTCGACGCGCGCCAATCCGCCTGCCGTGGTATCACCAGACACACCACCATTTACGACAGTGACATCATGCCCATGATCGGCCAACCAGAGCCGCAATTGAGGGACAAATCCATCTTGCTCAAAAAGACCATAGCCCTGCGTTAGACTGTCGCCCAAGGCCAAAATGTCTATAGTTTCTGCCACAGCAGTGGTGGCCGACAGGAAAACTCCTACAATGGCGGCCTTGCAGCCTGTACTTATCAACCCATATCTGAAAAAACGCATCATCGTCGGACCCTTCCCCATGCCTGATCCCGTACTCTCTCTCCAAGATGTCACTTTGCGCCTGCGAGGCAATGCCGGAGAGGTCGAAATTCTGCATGGAATCACTTTGGATGTCGAAAAAAGCGAAAGTTTGGGGCTTGTCGGGCCGTCTGGCTCAGGCAAATCTTCGCTCTTGATGGTAATGGGCGGTTTGGAAAAGGCTTCGGGTGGAACCGTTTCTGCGCTGGATCAGGACTTGACCGCGCTAGACGAAGACCAATTGGCCAGGTTCAGACGCGATCACATGGGCGTTGTTTTTCAATCCTTTCATTTGATTCCAACCATGACTGCCCTTGAGAATGTGGCCACTCCGCTAGAGTTGGCGGGCAACAAAGATGCCTTTCAACGCGCCCAAGCCGAGCTAGAGGCCGTTGGACTTGCGCATCGCGCTGACCATTATCCGGCTCAGATGTCGGGTGGCGAACAACAACGTGTTGCCTTGGCTCGCGCGCTTGCCCCCCGCCCCGACATTTTGTTGGCTGATGAACCGACTGGGAATCTGGACGGTCAAAACGGCCAAGCCATTATGGACTTGATTTTTGGGCTCTCCGAGCGCCATGGCACCACACTTGTTCTTGTCACCCATGCGCCTGAATTAGCCGCACGGTGTGATCGAACGATCCGATTGAATGATGGTCTGATCGACCATGCTCAGAAAGCTGCAGAATGAGCTGGCGTGTTTCTGCCCGCTTTGCCCAGCGCGAGTTGCGTGGTGGGTTGCATGGATTTCGAATTTTCATCGCCTGCCTGGCCCTTGGCGTTGCGGCGATTGCGGGCGTCGGGTCGGTCAGATCGGCCATTCAGCTCGGGTTGACTGAACAAGGTGCTGTCTTGCTTGGTGGCGACGCCAAGGCAGAGTTCACCTATCGTTTCGCCGACGAAACTGAACGCGCTTGGTTGGCAAGCATCTCAGACACAATTTCCGAAGTGACTGATTTCAGATCAATGGCGGTTGTCAATCGAGATGGCGTCGATGAGCGGGCGTTGACCCAAGTTAAATCTGTCGATGATAGTTACCCGTTGTTGGGTGAGGTCGTCTTGGACCCACCTATGCCCATTTCAGACGCTATATCAGATCGAGGTGCCCTTATGGCACCCGCTTTGGCGGATCGTCTTGGCCTAGCCCCCGGTGATAGCTTTCGATTGGGGACCCAAGACTTCACCCTAAGCGCCATTCTTGTGCGGGAACCTGATGACGCTGGGGATGGGTTTGGCCTAGGCCCCCGAACAATCGTCAAAACCACGGCTCTAGAAGGGTCAGGGCTCTTGGCCCCCGGTTCACTATTCGACACCGAATACCGCATGACGCTTCCGGTGGGCACCAATCTTGATGCCCTTGCCGACAAAGCCAAGGCTGAGTTCGAGCGCACCGGTTTGAAATGGCGCGACGCACGAAATGGAGCGCCCGGAGTTGCACGATTTGTTGACAGACTTGGGAGCTTTCTCGTTCTGATTGGCCTATCCGGTTTGGCTGTTGGTGGCGTCGGGGTGTCGGCGGCGGTACGCGCCTATTTGGCTCGAAAAACCTCGGTCATTGCGACTTTGCGCACATTGGGCGCAACGCGGTCGGTGATTTTTCAGACGTATTTCTTGCAAATCGGTGTCTTAAGCTTGGTCGGCATTGTTTTAGGCCTGCTTCTTGGCGGGCTGGTCCCAATATTATTGGGCCCGTTAATCGGCGCGGCGCTCCCTATTCCAGCGGTCTTTACGCTTCATCCCGGCCCCCTCACCGAGGCCGCGCTTTATGGCGTACTGACTGCTTTGGTCTTCACGCTTTGGCCACTGGCCCGCGCGGAAGAGGTGCGCGCGGCGACCTTGATGCGTGACGCCTTGGAAGGGGCAAATCGCTTGCCTGCCCCTAGATATATCTTTGCCACGTTGGTCCTTCTTGGCCTGCTGGTTGGGGCGGCAATGCTGTTCTCCGGCAATGCGTTTCTGACCATCTGGACAGCGGGGGGAATTCTTGCGGCTCTGCTCGTTCTGACGCTGGCCGCGCAACTGATCCGCGCCATAGCGCGTCGTTCGGCGCGTCACCTGCGTGGGCGTCCGATTTGGCGATGGGCATTGGCCGCGATTGGCGGACCAGGGGAAAGCGCAGGGGCGGTTGTTATATCACTGGGGCTCGGGCTCTCTGTTTTGGCCGCTGTTGGTCAGATCGACGGCAACCTGCGCGGGGCGATTGCCCGCGATTTGCCCGATGTCGCGCCCTCTTACTTCTTTGTCGACATTCAAAAAGAGCAGATGCCTGGCTACCTTGATCGCCTAGAAAATGACCCGGCTGTTTCGCGCATTGATAGCGCTCCGATGCTGCGAGGGATCATCACTAAGATCAACGGCCAGAATGCCGTGGATGTTGCGGGTGAACATTGGGTCGTGCGCGGCGATCGCGGCATAACCTACGCTGCCGAACCGGACGACCGCTTTACCATCACGCAAGGTGAATGGTGGCCCAAAGACTATAGCGGTCCGCCCCAGATTAGCTTTGCCGCCGAAGAAGGCGAAGAGTTGGGGTTGGAACTGGGTGATACGCTCACCCTGAACATCCTTGGTCGCGATATCACGGCCACGATCACAAGCTTCCGCGAGGTCGATTTCTCGACCGCCGGTATTGGCTTTGTCATGACGTTGAACCCCTCGGCGCTGCAAGGTGCGCCACACTCCTTCATTTCCACGGTCTACGCCGAAGAAGAGGCCGAAGCGCAGATTTTGCGCGATCTGGCCAATACCTACCCAAACATCACGGCGATCCGTGTACGCGATGCCATTGATCGTGTTTCCGAAATGCTGGCCGGGATTTCCGACGCTGTGCGCTGGGGGGCCGGGGCAAGCCTTTTGACCGGTTTCCTTGTTTTGATTGGGGCCGCTGCCGCCGGAGAAGGGGCCCGCACTTACGAAGCCGCAGTTCTGAAAACCTTGGGGGCGTCGCGCCCGCGCATTTTGGCAAGCTTTACATTGCGATCGGCCCTCTTGGGTGCCTCCGCTGGGTTAGTGTCCCTTGGGGCCGGGATCGCCGGTGGTTGGGCCGTTCTCACATTTGTGATGGAAACCGAATTCACGGTGATTTGGGGCTCTGCCTTTGGTGTGATCGTGGGCGGTATTTTCGCAACTTTGCTTGCTGGCCTCGGATTTGCATGGCGACCATTGGCGCAGAGGCCTGCATCTGTGCTTCGAACGCGCGAATAGTCACCTTGAATCAGCTGGCCGAGGCTGGCAATCACTTTGCAACTGCAGCAATTACCGGACGGACCCATGACCGATTCCCTGCCTATGCCGATTACCGCCCCGCTGACCAAAGCCCAGCGTACTCAGTTGTTGAACTTGGTGCGCCGCGCGGCCAAAGCCGAAATCATGCCGCGCTTTCGCCAGCTAGGTGCCCATCAAATCGATACCAAATCCGGCCCTCAGGATTTGGTGACGGATGCCGACAAAGCCGCTGAGGCGATGATCACACGCGGCATTCTTGGCATGTTCCCGCATGCTTTGGTGGTTGGCGAAGAACACGCATCCGACAACCCCAAAATCATCGACAAGATCGCCGAGGCCGAGCTTTGCTTTACCATTGATCCCGTTGATGGCACTTGGAATTATGCCAATGGGCTGACGTGTTTTGGCGTGTTCGTTTCTATTTTGCGGTTTGGCAAGCCTGTTATGGGTCTGCTTTACGATCCTGTCATGAACGATGTGATCATCGCGGACGAAGAGACACCTACAATTCTCGTCGGCCCGCGCGGCATGCGCCGCAAGGTCAAAACGTCTGACGGTGGTCCCATTGAAACGCTCAAGGGCTACGTCCCGCTATCTCTGCTTCCAGAGGACAAACAGGCCGACATGGCGGCAACCTACCCCCGGTTTTCGCGCGTGAACACGTTGCGCTGCTCGCTACACGAGTTCCGCATGCTGGCGCAGGGCAATGTTGACTTCATCCTATCCGCCAAGCTGACCCCTTGGGATCAACCCGCTGGCGTCGTTGCGGCGCGTCAGGCCGGGGCGCATGTGGCAATGCTGGATGGCTCCGAATATCGTGGCGACACCCGCGAGGGGTACCTGTTGTCGGCATGTAATGTCGAAACATGGGGCCGGGTTCGCGACATGTTTGATTTCCTGATCGACAAACCCGTCCAAGAACCCGATGCGGATCAGGACCCAGAAGGCGACAGCGCCGATAGTTAAAGCAAAAGCCCCGGAATTCTCCGGGGCTTTCTTTTTAGTCGTCTTCGAAATCCGACATTGGCGGACAGGTACAGATCAGGTTTCTGTCTCCATAGGCATTGTCGACCCGGTTTACAGGTGGCCAGTATTTGTCGACTCGGAAGGCACCGGGTGGGAAACACCCTTGTTCGCGCGAATAGGGACGGTCCCAATCGCGCACCAAGTCTTCCATTGTATGTGGAGCAAATTTGAGAGGGTTGGCCTCTTGATCAATCTGCTTGTCTTCGATTGCGCGAATCTCTTCGCGGATCGCCAGCATCGCATCACAGAACCGGTCCAGCTCGGCCTTGGTTTCGGATTCTGTTGGCTCAACCATCAAGGTGCCTGCCACTGGCCAGCTCATGGTTGGTGCGTGGAACCCGCAATCTATTAGACGTTTTGCAATGTCTTCAACCGTCACCCCGGCGCTATCGGCAAAGGGGCGCACGTCAAGAATACACTCATGCGCCACGCGCCCGTCCGTGCCGCGATACAACACGTCATAGGAGCCTTCGAGCCGTTTCGCGATGTAATTGGCGTTCAAAATTGCCACCCGCGTCGCCTGAGTAAGGCCCTCACCCCCCATCATGAGCACATAGGCCCATGAGATTGGTAACAAGGACGGCGACCCAAACGGAGCCGCGCTCACTGCGCCGTTTTCAGTTTGCGGATCACCCGGAAGATGCGGCACCAAATGCGCCTTGACCCCGATTGGTCCCATGCCGGGGCCCCCGCCGCCATGCGGAATGCAGAACGTCTTGTGCAGGTTCAGGTGACTCACATCGCCCCCCAGATCACCGGGACGGGACAGCCCGACCATGGCGTTCATATTCGCGCCATCGATATAGACCTGACCGCCATGTTCGTGGGTGATCTCACACACTTCGGTGACGGTTTCCTCAAACACACCATGGGTGCTGGGATAGGTGATCATGCAAGCGGCAAGGTTTTCCGAATGCTTTTCCGCCTTGGCGCGGAAATCGGCAACATCAATGGAGCCGTTGTCGTCGCATTTCACCGCCACAACTTTCCAGCCAACCATATGCGCGCTTGCCGGGTTGGTGCCGTGGGCGTTTGTCGGGATCAAACAAACATTGCGATGCCCTTCGCCGCGTGCGGTTTGCCAATCACGAATGGTCAGCAACCCGGCATATTCTCCCTGCGCACCAGAATTCGGCTGCATGGAAAAGTCATCATAACCGGTAATCTGGCATAGCTTATCGCTTAGATCGCCAATCAACTCGGCATAGCCCTGCGCCTGATCCAGTGGAACATAAGGGTGGATCATCGAAAATTCACGCCAGCTCACTGGCATCATTTCCGCCGCCGAGTTGAGCTTCATCGTGCAAGACCCAAGTGGGATCATTGCCCGATCCAACGCCAAATCGCGGTCGGCGAGGCGACGCATATAGCGCATCATCTCGGTTTCAGCGCGGTTCATGTGGAACACATCGTGCTGAAGGTAATCCGTTTCGCGGATCAGCCCTTGGGGAAGCATATATTCGGCGGTGTAATCGTCATCCTTGCGCACAAGGCCAAAGGCCCGCCAAACTGCTTCGATGGTTTCGGGGCGGGTGCGTTCGTCCAAAGTGATGCCCACTTTGGTTTTGCCGACACGACGCAAGTTAATGCCTTCGCGAACTGCAGCCTGAAGAACGCCGCGCTGGAGCAAGCCCACATCAACGGTGATCGTGTCAAAGAACGCTTTGGGTTCCACGGCGAAACCTGCGGCCTCAAGCCCTTTGGCCAGTCGAACCGTTTTGCGATGAATACGCTGCGCGATGGCACGGAGCCCTTGGGGCCCATGAAACACCGCGTAAAACCCGGCCATAACAGCCAACAATGCCTGTGCGGTACAGACATTCGACGTCGCTTTTTCGCGGCGGATGTGTTGTTCGCGGGTCTGAAGCGATAGGCGATAGGCCCGGTTGCCATGGCTATCAATCGACACCCCAACAATCCGCCCCGGCATGGCGCGTTTAAAGGCATCGCGACAGGACATATAGGCCGCGTGCGGGCCACCATAACCAACAGGAACGCCAAATCGCTGGGTCGATCCAACAGCGATATCCGCGCCCATCGCACCCGGTTCTTTCAACAGACACAGGGCCAGCGGATCAGCAGTGACAATCCCAATGGCCTTGTTGGCATGCAAAGCCTCCATTTCGGCCGTGAAATCACGGACCTGACCATGGGTACCCGGATATTGGAAGATCGCGGCGAAAACCTTATCGGCCTCAAGGTCATCAGGCGATCCAATAATCACCTCAATGCCTAAGGGTTCGGCCCGCGTTTTCATCACGGCGATGTTTTGCGGGTGGCAGTTTTCGTCAACAAAAAACGCCTTGGCTTTCGACTTGGCCACGCGCTGCGACATAGTCATCGCTTCGGCACAGGCTGTGGCCTCATCCAACAACGACGCGTTGGCAATTTCCAAACCGGTCAAGTCGCTGACCATGGTTTGATAGTTCAACAACGCCTCTAGGCGCCCTTGTGAAATCTCGGGCTGGTAGGGCGTATAGGCCGTATACCACGCCGGATTTTCCAGAATATTCCGCTGAATCGCCGGAGGGGTCACTGTGCCGTGATAGCCTTGACCAATCAGCGACGTCAGAACCTTGTTCTTCGAGGCTGTGACCCGCATCCGGTGGATCAATTCCCGTTCGGACAACGGGCGGCCAAAGTCCAGAGGCTCGGTTTGGCGAATGTTTTCAGGCACAGTTTGCCCAATCAGCTCGTCCAAATCACGAACACCTAATTCGTCAAACATTGCCTCCATTTCAACAGGAGACGGGCCGATATGACGCCGGTTGGCAAAGTCATAGGGCAAATAGTCAATCGGATCGTAGGTCATAGCGTCCTCCTCCAGTGGGCTTGCACCCCTGGTTTCTTCTTTCCCAAAATATCCCGGGGGAACACCCGAATGGGTGTGGGGGCAGCGCCCCCAGTTCCGCGTTACGTCAACCGATAAAGTTCTTATAGGCCGCTTCATCCATAAGCTCGTCGAGCGCGCTCATGTCTTCCAGCTTCATCTTAAAGAACCACGCTTCGCCCTCGGGATCTTCGTTCACCTTGCTCGGCTCATCCACGATAGGAGAGTTCACTTCGACGATTTCGCCATCTAGCGGGGCAAGAATATCAGACGCCGCCTTGACCGATTCGATCACCACGACCTCTTCGTCTTGGCTGACTTCGGTACCAGCCTCGGGAAGCTCCACAAAGACCACATCCCCTAACTGTTCCGCCGCATGGTTGGTGATCCCAACCACAACAACATCACCTTCTACCCGCAACCATTCATGCTCTTCGGTAAATTTCATCACGCTCTCCCTATTCAGCGTTTGAAGCCTGGTTTGACAAACGGCAATGCAGCAACCTGAACCGGTTGACGCTTGCCGCGTAATTCTCCGTACACAACCGTGCCCGGTTCTGATTTCTCGGTGGGTACATAGCCCATCGCCACTGGGCCACCAACTGTTGGGCCAAAGCCACCCGATGTGACCTTGCCGATCGGATCTCCGCCCTCGGCCTCGGCAAATAATTCCACGCCTTCGCGCATCGGGGCGCGACCTTCGGGGCGCAATCCAACTCGGGCGTTTGCAGCGCCCTCTGCGAGTTCCTTTAAGATGATGTTGGCACCGGGAAATCCGCCTTCGCGGTCTCCGCCGGTGCGACGAATCTTTTGAATGGCCCATTGCAGACGCGCCGCCACAGGGGTCGTTTCGGTATCAATGTCATGACCATAAAGGCAAAGCCCGCCTTCAAGCCGAAGGCTATCGCGGGCACCAAGACCAATTGCCTCGACACGCTCATCGGCCAGCAACGCCTCGGCCAAGGCCACAGCCGTCTCGTTAGGCACCGAAATTTCGTATCCGTCTTCGCCGGTATAGCCAGAGCGCGACACCCAACAGGCGGCCCCCAGCAAGTCGACCGTCGCGACATCCATGAATTTCATGTCCGCAACCGTTGGGTTCAGCGCCGCCAGAACCGCTTCGGATTGTGGCCCCTGCAAAGCAAGCAAGGAGCGATCATTGATGTGCTCGACGGTGATGCCTCGTGGCTCTAGCGTCGCACGCATATGGGCAATATCGGCGTCTTTGCACGCCGCATTGACCACAACAAACAAGTGGTCACCGCGATTGGCAATCATCAGATCGTCTTCGATCCCACCGGCATCATTTGTGAAAAAGCCATATCGCTGACGGTTTTCAGCCAAGCCAGCAACGCTAACGGGAACCAAGGTTTCTAGCGCCAAGGCCACATCCGGCCCGCGCAGAATCACTTGCCCCATATGGCTGACATCAAAAAGACCCGCCGCCGCGCGGGTGTGCAGGTGCTCCTTAAGAACCCCTGCCTTGTACTGAACCGGCATCGAATAGCCGGCAAACGGCACCATCTTGGCCCCAAGACCAACATGCAGATCGTTCAGCATGGTTGTTTTTAAATCGTCGCCCATAACGTCGCCCAAGCGCCCCCAATTGGTTCCCCGAACCAACGCGCGCGTGGTCAGGCATCACCGACACGAGTCATCCGTGCCGCTCATGCCCCCTCTGTCCTGACGCCTGAGATCGCTATCCCTTCGGCGGACGCTTGCGCGCCTCTCTCCAGAGTGTGTACCCCATGGCGGTCCTGAAGCCTGAGAGTTTCCGGGGCGGTTGCTCCTTCGGCACTGACCTTTCGGCCAGTTCTCCCGTCATGGTGGGTATCTCTTAGAGGATTGCCTGAGCCTTCGCAACAGAATCGTCAGAATGCGTCACATTGCACCGAATTTCCGGTGCCATGATCTCTAGTAGACCAACATTGTCGCAAACCAAGGCGTCCAACGTGATCGGATCCAACGTTTCATAGAAGGCATTTGACGCATCGTGTAGCGCGCTGCGCAACCGGCACGATTCTGTCAAAGGACAGGTGTTATCAACATCGGCAAAGCATTCAGCAATCGGCACCGGTGCTTCAAGCGCACGGAATATATCGCCAATCACGATTTCACTGGCAGAACGGCCAAGCTCAAGCCCGCCATTGCGGCCACGCTGGGTATGTAGATATCCCATCTGCGCCAGCTGATTGATCACCTGAGCCAAATGGTTCTCTGATGCATTGCATCGAGCGGCAATTTCGGATTTGGTCACAAGGCGACCAGTGTTTGCGGCGCAATACATCAGCACCCGCATGGCAATATTGGTTCTTTTGGTTACGCGCACAACGGATACTCCGGGCTGCTTCAGTTAGCGTCGTTATGACATTCTCACCAAAAGATGGGTTTGACTTACGTCAATCAGAGGAAATAATTGCGATATGACACATGCATATTTCTTTGGTTATGGGAGTTTGGTTGATCAACGCACGCATGATTACACCCCAACCCACCCAGCAAAAGCCAAAGGGTGGGCCCGCACATGGTGCGCCACACCGGACCGAGATCTTTGTTTCCTATCCGCGATTCGCGACACCAACTGTACGATCTTAGGCCTCGTCGCCCCGGTACCGGGTGCCAATTGGGACCTATTGGACGAACGCGAACAGGCCTATGAACGCCATGAGACACGCGATGACATTGATCATCCTGACGCCGGCTCATCGGTCGCTATCTATTCAGTCGCCGACCATCGCAGATCAAAACCAACGGACAAAAATCCAATTTTGCTTTCATATCTCGATGTGGTTATCCACGGCTACTTGCAGGAGTTTGGCCAAGATGGGGCCGCGCATTTCTTTGCCACGACCCAAGGCTGGGAGGCCCCCATTCTCAATGATCGACACGCCCCAATTTATCCGAGATCGCAAAGCTTGGGGGACGTCACACAAGCAACGGTCGACAGAGCCTTAGCTGCATTCCGCAGCACCATCCTCACCGCCTAGCCCCACGCCAAGGTCTTCTTCTTTCACAAAATATCCCGGGGAGTCTCAGCCATGCTGAGACGGGGCAGCGCCCGCCCCCGGTCCAAATCGCGCCTTAGCTGGCCAAAGACCGCGCAGGGACCTTTTGCAAAAGCTGCATCACATCGGCCATTTCTGGCCCACGTTCCTGCCCGGTCATCGCCTTGCGAAGCGGCATAAATAGACCTTTGCCTTTGCGACCCGTGGCCTCTTTGACCGCCTTGGTCCAATTGCCCCAGGTGTCGCCGTCAAATGGCCCTTCGGGCAACAAGGACATCGCTTGCGCGATAAACTCTTTATCCTCATCGGCAACCAGAGGTTCGGCACCGTCACTGAACAATGTCCACCATCCTGCTAGATCACCTCGCACGGTGATGTTCTCACGGCACACCTTCCAGAACAGCTCGGCTTTTTCGGCCGGAACACCCGCCGCCGCGACATCATCTGCAACATCCGACAATGCCAAACCATGCAGCTTGCGCGCCGTTAGTGGGAACAAATCCTGGACATCGAACTTCGTCGGAGCGGAGCCAAATTGCGTGGTTTCAAACCCGTCGGCAATGTCTTCGAGAGACAGGCGTAGCTCAACCGGCTGGCTCGACCCAAGACGCGCCATCAGGCTCAGCAAGGCCTCGGGCTCGACCCCTTGTTCACGCAGATCGCGAAGCGCCAGCGTTCCCAACCGTTTGGACAGCGATTCGCCCTGTGGCCCCGTCAGCAATGAGTGATGGGCAAATTCCGGCGGAGTTCCACCAAGCGCGCGGATCATCTGAATCTGCGTTGCGGTGTTGGTCACATGGTCATTGCCGCGCACCACATTGGTCACGCCCATATCCATATCGTCACAAACCGAGGCAATAGTGTACAAAACCTGCCCGTCGGCCCGGATCAGGACCGGATCAGAGACCGATGCCGCATCAATTGACACATCGCCCAGAATACCATCGTTCCATACGATCCGCTCGTGATCGAGCTTGAACCGCCATACGCCGTTACCACGCTCGGCGCGCAGCGCTTCTTTCTCGTCTTCTGACAGATCCAAAGCTGAACGGTCATAAACCGGTGGCTTGTGCATGTTCAAAAGCTTCTTGCGCTTGAGGTCCAGTTCGGTCGGCGTTTCAAACGCCTCATAAAACCGACCCATCTCGCGCAGCTTATCCGCGGCATCGGCATAACGATCCAACCGGCTAGATTGGCGCTCAATCCGATCCCATGTCAGGCCGAGCCATTCCAGGTCCTGTTTGATCGCATCCACATATTCTTCTTTCGAGCGTTCAGGATCAGTGTCGTCGATACGCAAGATGAATTGCCCGCCGGACTTGCGGGCAAGCAGATAGTTGAAAAGCGCGGTGCGCAGGTTGCCCACGTGGATATAGCCGGTGGGCGAGGGTGCAAATCTTGTAATGGTCATGAGCGGCCTCCTGTCAGGGGCGTGGTTTCAGGGGCAATGTTTCAGGCGCGTGTGTTTTCACAGGTGCACGGGTTTGTCCAGTTCTGCCTGACACCTATACCGGGATTCTAGCCTTTCCTGTGCGCGCTTGTCTTGGCATGTTGGCGTTAACAAAGAGGTTACCATGACTGCGATTCTCACCGTTACGCTCAACCCTGCCCTCGATCTTGCCACATCCGTTGAGCAGGTGGAGCCCAATCGCAAACTGCGCTGTGGACCGGAAACGGCGGAACCGGGTGGCGGAGGTGTAAACGTTGCCCGCGCTGTCATGCAGTTGGGTGGTCAGGCCCGTGCCCTGGTGGCTTTGGGTGGTCATACCGGCAAGGCGTTGGGCTCCTTGCTGGCGGAACAAGGGCTCGACACAATCCGAATCGAAGCCCCCGCTGAAACCCGTCACAGCTTTGCCGTCACCGATAAAAGCAGTGGTGAGCAATTTAGGTTCGTCTTGGCCGGGCCAAGTTGGAGTGATGCCCAGCTGGATCACATGCTTGATCAACTCGACAGGGTCGCACCGCAAAACGCCTATGTCGTTCTGTCAGGAAGCATGCCCCCCGGCGCAACTCCGGGGTTTGTTTCACATGCCTGCGTGCGGCTTGGTACGGGCCGCAAATTGGTGGTTGATACATCCGGTGCGCATCTCGAAGCCCAAGCCAAAGGCCCAAAACCTGCGCCTTATGTCCTACGGATGGATAGCCATGAGGCCCAAACCTTGTCTGGTCTAACCCTCGAAACCCAAGCCGAAAGCGCCGCTTTCGCCGAAGAACTGCGGCAACGCGGGGCTGGCACGCTGGTGATCATCGCGCGGGGCAAAGACGGGTCGGTCATGGCCGATGGAACCGGGCTTTGGCATGTGAATGCGTCAAACGAAACAGTGGTGAGCGCCATTGGTGCCGGTGACAGTTTCGTAGGAGGCTTTGTCATGGGGCTGGCGCAGGGAGAAACGCCCCCCGAAGCCTTGCGGTTTGGAGCCGCCGCCGCATCCGCCGCCGTTATTAGCGAAGGCACGCAGCTTTGCCGCCAGAGCGATTGGGATCGCCTTTTGCCACTAACCACAATTACCAAGCTCTGACACGGTCGCTTTTCGCTCAATGCTATCTGAGTAAAAATGGTCGGAGTGAGAAGATTCGAACCTCCGACCCCTGCCTCCCGAAGGCAGTGCTCTACCAGGCTGAGCTAAACTCCGAAACCGGCTGCGAGATAGACCGCTACCGTTGAAATCGCACGACTATTTCGGGTCTTTTGTGGACGATTTCATAAGACTCCCGACCCTCGGGCCAGCAGGCAAACCAATCCTTGTCCGCGTCCTAAGAACAGGCCTATTTGAGGATACATCGCTGTCGGATTCTCTGCGCAAAATGTAGAGCCCGCTTAGGATGATAATACCTGCACCGATAAAGGTCGCTGTGTCGGGAACTTCGTCAAAAAACAACGCGCCAAACAACGCCGCCCACAGGATTTGCGAATACTGCATAGGCGCAACCATGACAGCCTCGCCACGTTGGTAGGCCATAATGAGCAGAAACATCGCGACCAATACCATCGCGGACACAATCGCCATCAACCCTAAATCACCAATCAAAACAGGACGGTACACAAAGGGAAGCGCAATGGCCATGAGCACAAAATTGGTCATCATCGGGTAAAGAATCATCACCACGGTCCGCTCATTCGCGCCAACTTTGCGCACAACGATTGAGTTGAGGGCACCTGTGATTGCAGAAATCAACGCCGCTGCATGGCCAAGGCCAAATTCAGCCCCACCCGGTCGCAGCACAACCATAACCCCACATAACCCAGCCAAAACAGCCAGTCCGCGGCGCAAGCGGACTTTTTCACCAAGGATCGGAATTGCCAGGACCGTGATCAATAGCGGAGCCGCAAATAGGATTGCATAGACTTGCGCGAGAGGAAGGACCGAGAACGCGTAAAACGCCCCAAGGGCCGCGAATGACCCCGACACACTGCGCAACGCGATCCAGCCAGGGTGGTTGGGGCGCAACGTTCCGGGCTGCACATCGCGCATCATGATGACGCTGATGATTGGAAAGCTGAACAGCGCGCCGAAAAACAGGATTTGAACAGCCGAATAGCTACCGCCCAAAAGCTTGATAATGACGTCATGCGTGGCAAACACGGCAAAAGCAGCCAGCCCCAAAAGGGCGGCATGCAGCGACGAATTTGAAGAGGCAGTTTGTTGAGACATGGCAGACCTGAGACAAGACCGTTACCGCAAACTGGTTACAGTGTTCTCGTTGTCACCTGCAAGAACAATACGAGGGTTCAGCAATCTATTGCTGGGTGTGTGCGGGTCGCCGCCCCCCGAATTCACAAAAACGGGTGCCCAAGTCAGGCACCCGCAAAGTGTTTTCGTTGTAAGACTGAGCTTACAGGCTCGCATCCAATGCTGCGATGATAATGTCGCCCATTTCGCTGGTAGAGACAGGTGTAACACCCTCTTCACCAAGAAGATCCGCGGTACGCACACCATCAGACAGGACTTTTTCAATCGCAGCCTCAAGGCGGGCCGCTTCGGCCCCTTGGTCAAAGCTATAGCGCAGTGCCATGGCAAAGCTGAGGATACAGGCGATTGGGTTGGCTTTGCCTTGACCGGTGATATCCGGTGCGGAACCATGTACCGGTTCGTACATCGCTTTGGGGCGACCATTGGCCATCGGCGCACCGAGCGAGGCCGACGGCAGCATGCCCAAAGAACCGGTCAGCATTGCTGCGCAATCAGACAGGATGTCACCAAACAGGTTGTCGGTCAGGATGACGTCAAACTGCTTTGGGGCGCGGACCAACTGCATTGCGCCGTTGTCGGCATACATATGACTTAGCTCGACCTCAGGGTAATCAGCGGCAACGCGACTAACCACTTCGCGCCACAAAATGCCCGATTCCATAACGTTGGCTTTTTCCATCGAGCACAGCTTTTTGTTGCGGCGCATGGCAAGCTCAAAAGCACTTCGGGCGGCACGTTCGATTTCGGATTCGGTATATCGTTGGGTGTTGATGCCGACGCGCTCGTTGCCCTCTTCAAAGATGCCACGCGGCTCGCCGAAATACACGCCCGAGGTCAGCTCGCGCACAATCATGATGTCGAGACCGGCAACAATATCGCGCTTTAGGGAGGAAAAATCAGCCAAGGCGTCAAAGCATTGGGCCGGGCGTAGGTTGGAATACAGGTCCATTTCCTTGCGCAGGCGAAGAAGGCCGCGCTCTGGCTTGACGCTAAAGTCTAAGTCATCATATTTCGGGCCGCCAACCGCCCCCAACAGAACGGCGTCAACGTCCTGTGCTTTGGCCATAGTGTCGTCGTGCAATGGCACGCCATGCGCGTCATAGGCGGCACCACCGACCAGATCTTCGCTCACATCAAAAGCCAGATCACGCTTGTCGCCAAACCATGTGATGATCTTGCGTACTTCGGCCATTACTTCGGGGCCAATCCCGTCACCGGGGAGGATAAGAAGCGAGGGGTTGGTCATGAGAGCTGTCCTTTGTCCTTTAAGTTGCCAAGGGCCTAGCCCGCAGCGCCCGCAGGGTCAAGAAACGCTGGGCAAAAGGCCGACCGCAAGGGCATCCCAGACACGTTTTATGCGCGGAGTAGAGCGAACGGCCTCATGTGCAGCGAGCCACAAAGGCAGGGTCGGCAACGGAAATTCGGCAAACAAGCGCTCCACCTCTGGTTGCGTTTCGCCAATGCAGACCTGAGCAAAGCCAACACCGCACCCCGCCCGGATCAACTCCCAATAGGCTGCATGATGGTCACACCGTGTTGTAAACCATTCGCGCTGCGCCTCAAAACCAAGGTCGCGCATACCACGCAAAATATCATCACTCTGGTCATATCCAACAAGATCGAATTGAAACATATCTTCAAAACTGCGCGGTCTACCGACGCGTTCGAGGTAAGTTTTGGCGGCATAAATCCCCAGCTCCAACTCACCCAAATGGCGCGTGATAATGTCAAGCTGGGTTGGCTCATACATGCGAACGGCGATATCGGCTTCGCGGTACAAAAGATTTTCGGTCCGGTCTGAGGCCACAAGGTCAATGCTAATGTCGGGCTCTTCGGCGCGCAGCTTGGCCAATATTGGCGGCAATTGATACTGGGCCGTAAACACGCTGGCTGTGATACGCACTGGTCCAGAAAGCTTTTCTGACCGCCCTGCCGCCGTCAAACTAAGCGCACGAAGACCATCCGCCATGATTCGTGCATGAGGAAGCAAAGCAGAACCGGTATCCGTCAATGCTAAGCCTCGGGGTTGTCGGGAGAAAAGCGAAACTTCGAGGTCGGTTTCGATCTGCCTGATTTGGCGACCAACCGTGGGTTGAGACACGCCAAGCTGACGCGCCGCCCGAGATAGGGAACCGGTTTCCGCGACTGCGAGAAAGGATTGGATCAATGACCAATCGAGATTTGAAAGCGCTGCATCCATTCATCCATGAATACATGCAATACGAAAATTGGCAATTCCCCATTTAAAATGAATAGGCCACGCTAGGGCAGCGACAGAAAATGAGGTCATTGTGATGGGAACGGTTTTGATATTGGGGGCCAATGGCCGGTTTGGTCGCCATGCCGCCGAGGCATTTTGGAACGCTGGCTGGCGTGTGCATCTTTTTGACCGCGGACGGGACGACCTTGCCCTCGCATCAACCGGTGTGGATGTCATCGTCAATGCTTGGAACCCTCCCTATACGGACTGGGCTGCTCAACTGCCTGAGCTGACCGCCGACGTGATTTCCGCAGCAAAAGCAAATGGTACAACGGTGCTTTTGCCCGGAAATGTGTATGTTTTCGGTGCGGGCACATCGCAAAAAATGGATAGTCACTCTCCCCATGAGGCAACCAATCCATTGGGTCTACTGCGCCGTCAAATGGAAGAAGCATATAAGACTTCAGGGGTCCAAACCATTATCTTACGCGCAGGGGATTTTCTTGACACAGAAACTTCCGGGAATTGGTTCGACAAGGTCATGGCACCATCATTGCGCAAGGGCGTTCTTACTTATCCCGGCGCGCAGGACGCTCCTCATGCCTGGGCCTATTTGCCCGATCTTGCACGCGCAGCAGTTGCGCTGTGCAATAGACGCGCCGATTTGCCCAGCTTTTCAGATGTCCCTTTCCCGGGATACACCTTGACCGGCAAAGACCTTGCTCGCCTATGTTCATCTGCGATGAACTCAGAGGTTCGCGCCGGCAAGATGAGTTGGCTGCCGCTTCAGCTTGCTCGACCGTTTTGGCCCTTGGCCAAACACATACTTGAGATGAGGTACCTTTGGGATATGCCCCATCATCTTGACGGGACGGAGTTTGAAACACTGCTTCCAAATTTTACAGCAACTTCACCAGAGGCGGCTTTGCAAAAGGCGATTGCACCTTTCAATCCAGTGTCACATCCACCCAAACAAGACGATGAGGGCCTGCATTCGGTTCCGGCGGCGTAACCTCTGCATTCACGACCGCCAGCGCTTTGTCAGGCAAGACATAAGACACGCGCATTTCCCCCACCCGTTCCCAAGCAACCGTCGGAAAATCCGGAAGCGGATCTTGGAAACGCGCATGTGAGAGCACTTGCTTGACGGCGGCACGAAGCCCGTCGCCCCGATCAGGATCAAGATTGAAATTGCCCGTTAAAACAACCGGGTCTTCAAACATACCCGTGTCTTGAGCTAAGGAATGCATCCACAGCAGCACTTCGTCGTGATTTCGGCGACCATTTCGATCTTCGGGACCGTCAAAAACGGGAGGAGTCGCCGCAAGAGTAAGCAAAGTAATTGCGCGATCATTCACGCTCACCTTAACGGCCCAATGAGCCGAAGACGAAAGGCGTTGGGCTTTGCCGACCGGATCGTCCGGTAAGATCAAACTATGAGGCACGTCGCCCCATGCGAGCTTGGATTTGTCAGCGGTTAGCTCTAAGGGATAGCGCGACAAGATCGCTTGTCCGCCTTGACCGGAAAAATACCCAAACCCTTGCGCGTCGCGTGGCCCGCCCCGTCGTCCATCACCATCAACGTCGACCCCCGTTGGCAGGCCAGTGTTCGGCTTGTTAGCGAACAAATAGTCTAGTGAAACGCCTGCCTTGGCGAGCCGTGCTTGCAGCGCTTTGAGAGCAACTTGCCCGGCATCATAGTCGATATTTGTCAAATGCAAGATATCGGGTTTTGCTCGAACAATAGTCTCGATTCCTGCCACCGGCTCATCGCCAACAAGTTCGCGAAGCATAAGGCCCGGCCCCTTGCGGCTAAAGTCACCATGCCATGTGGCTATTCTAATCGGGTCTGCAAATGCGGCCGCGGCAACCAACAAGTAGCTGGCAAGCAGGATTAGGCCACCT
The DNA here is from genome assembly GCF_058892305.1 of Pelagimonas sp. Lineage (NCBI taxonomy): Bacteria > Pseudomonadati > Pseudomonadota > Alphaproteobacteria > Rhodobacterales > Roseobacteraceae > Pelagimonas > Pelagimonas sp. The sequence goes on along the minus strand of NZ_JBZXVN010000022.1, from coordinate 74,460 downwards.
GCAATTCGGCCTGCGCATAAGCGCGTCTGCGCTTTTCTTCGATCAGGTCGGCGATGCGCATCAAGGCAACCCCTCGCATGATCAAACTTACCGGCAAGAAGGCCCATGCGCTCATTGTCCAGATCAGTGTTTGCGGGTCGGTCAATGACAGAGACACCGCAAAGACCGAAGCGGCTTTGAGCACCGCTGGGATTAAAAATGGCAGAAGAAAGCCTAAAGCGACGTTAACATGGCTATCTCTTTTCAGCCGTCGGAGCACGTCGCCCCCTGCAGTTGGGTCAAACAACGGCAAATTCACCCAAAAGTTAAAGGCCCCATGACCGAGTGGCCAGTCCATCACCCGCACTAGGACCACGAAAACCAGCAACATCAACAGGGAGGTCAAATAGGAAAACCCAGCATGCATGCGCACCTGATCGAGTTCAGGCGGCGTCGCTGCATCCGGGGCCAATAGCACCATAAGACGAACAGGCGAAAACGGGAAATCCATCGCGTGGCCAACCCCGTCGCCCAGCGTCGTTAGCAACAAGCTAACAGGGGTTGGAACCACCTGTCCGCGCGCAATCAGTGACAACAATAGAACCGTCAGGAACAAAGCAAGAAAGCGAATACGGTTAAAGGGCGGGGCATCTCTGAATTCGATCAAGCTCGGATACTCCGAACTGTATTCGACAAAGACCAACAAGGCCGCAACCAGCGACAGCAACACGACCATTTGGACCGTGTCGGCCGATGTGCCGGGCAATAAAATTGCAGGCAACGAAAACACCGATGCCACAAGAGTCGCCCGAACGGCTGCGCCGAACATACGTTTGATCACTTAATCTGCCCTTTCAGTCCGGACGAAAACGATACGATGCCGTTTCCTTGTTCCATCCCGATGCCGTCGTTTGTGACGGCCTGCCTCATTGTTGCCTTAGTTTTGCCCCAGTTCGGTTTCGGCGACAACCTGCCGATTGCCCTTACCCTCATTTTGCGGCAACTTCGCAAAGCAACTGGTGCGAGAATGCATCATCTTTATTAAGAGATGCTTACAACCCACTGGAAAATCGCAATATCTTGGGGGCTTAGACTGAAAAGGCACAAGCCCGCTGGCGAATGAGCCTAATCGACACAATCAGACCTAGACATAAAAAAAACCCGGCCCAAACCGGACCGGGTTTCTCAACTTAGTCAGTAAGAGACGTTAAACCCAAGGGCGCGCCTGTGCTGCTTGTTCTTCGAAACTGTCGATTGAAGCGACTTTTTCAAGCGATAGGCCGATGTCATCAAGGCCATTCAACAGGCAATGTTTCTTGAACGCATCAACTTCAAAGGCAATCGCTTCGCCATCCGAAGTGGTCACAGTTTGCGCCTCAAGGTCGACGGTCATGCGAGCGTTTTGCCCTTTTTCCGCGTCCTTCATCAGCACATCAATCTGTTCCTGCGGAAGAACAATCGGCAAGATGCCGTTTTTGAAGCAGTTATTAAAAAAGATGTCGGCAAAAGACGTGGAGATCACACATTTGATGCCGAAATCCTTGATCGCCCAAGGCGCATGTTCACGCGAAGATCCACAGCCAAAGTTATCACCGGCAACCAAAATCTCGGCTTCGCGATATTGCGGTTTGTTCAACACAAAATCCGCGATCTCGGTGCCGTCACGGTTGTAGCGCATTTCGTCAAACAAATTGACGCCAAACCCAGAGCGCTGGATCGACTTCAGGAAAACCTTGGGAATGATCATATCGGTGTCGATATTGACCAGCGGCATAGGGGCCGCGACGCCCGTGATTGTTTGAAACTTTTCCATTAGATCATCTCCCGAACGTCGGTGAGTTTGCCGGTGAGCGCAGCCGCAGCCGCCATGCCAGGCGAGACAAGGTGTGTTCGGCCTTTGTAGCCCTGACGCCCCTCAAAGTTACGGTTCGACGTCGATGCGCAGCGCTCGTTCTCAGCAAGCTGATCCGGGTTCATAGCAAGGCACATGGAACACCCGGCAAGGCGCCATTCAAATCCAGCATCTTCGAAAATCTGCGCCAGACCTTCTTCTTCGGCCTGAGCACGGACAAGACCAGAACCCGGCACGACCATAGCGCGCATGCCGTCCTTGATTTTTTTCCCTTTCAGGATTTCAGCGGCAGCCCGCAGATCTTCGATGCGCCCGTTGGTGCACGACCCGATGAACACGGTATCGATCTCAATGTCAGTTAGCTTTTGACCGGGCTCAAGCCCCATATATTCGATCGACCGGCGCGCGGCTTCGACTTTACCGCCTTTGAAATCATCCGGGCTCGGCACGGTGGCCGTAATCGGCAGCACATCCTCGGGCGAGGTGCCCCAAGTCACAACCGGCTGAATGTCTTCACCTTTCAGGGTGACGACCTTGTCGAAATGTGCACCTTCGTCGGTGAAGAGTGTTTTCCACCAATCCAAGGCGGCCTCAAACTGGGCACCTTTGGGGGCGTGTGGACGGCCTTTGACGTACTCAAAAGTCTTCTCATCAGGCGCAATCAAACCGGCGCGGGCGCCGCCTTCGATAGCCATGTTACAGACGGTCATACGACCTTCCATCGAAAGATCACGGATCGCTTCGCCACAATACTCGATGACATAACCGGTACCGCCACCGGTGCCGGTTTCACCGATCACCGCAAGTGTAATGTCCTTGGCGGTCACACCGGGTTTAAGCTTGCCGGTGATCTCAACCTTCATGTTGAGCGACTTTTTCTGGATCAGCGTCTGGGTGGCCAAAACGTGCTCAACCTCAGACGTGCCAATACCATGTGCAAGCGCCCCAAAGGCACCGTGGGTCGCGGTGTGGCTGTCGCCACAAACAACGGTCATCCCCGGAAGGGTCCAGCCCTGTTCAGGACCAACAATATGAACGATGCCCTGACGCACGTCGGTCACCGGATAATAATGAATACCAAATTCCTTGGCGTTCGTATCCAATGCGGCAACCTGAACGCGGCTGTCTTCCGTCATTGTCTCAGGGTTTTCGCGCCCAGCCGTTGTCGGAACGTTGTGATCCGGAACCGCAATGGTTTTGTCAGGCGCACGCACAGTGCGGCCCGCCATACGCAGCCCTTCGAAGGCCTGCGGAGATGTCACTTCGTGAACGAGGTGACGGTCAATATACAGAAGGCTGGTGCCATCGGCATCTTCGTGCACGACATGGGCATCCCAGATCTTATCATAGAGCGTTTTGGGGGACATTCGGTCCACTCCCGTATTGTTTGCTATTAGGTATGGCTGTTTCGGGAGGCGTTTTCACGCCGTATATTTATAGTCGGGCCAGAACCGTGAAGGTGGCACCGTAAAAGCGTTCACGAAGGCGCGCGCGGTCGCCGAAGTCGAAAAGCGGAAACATGAGATGCGTGTACCGGCAGCAGGTCTTGAAATCAAGTGAGTCGAGATGATCCTGTATAGGGCCTATAAGGCACGCCAGTCAGCACTTGCCATCAACGGCTCCGAAACGAACCGCCATTGAGTCACCTACGACCAGCAAAACTTGTGCATTTGAATCACTACCAGTCACAAAGCTCCTCCGATCGTTCTAGTATCGGATAAAGAGTTTTTAAAATGCATCATTTTGTTACTTTTTTCCGCACCAAAGCGCAAGAATAGGCCAAATCCAAGCGTTTGCTCTTTTGTCGCATTGTAGGAAAGAGGCCGAGCGACTTGATAAGAGCTTTGCAACAACCCGACTTGGGTGACGAAGGTAAGTATGATGCGTAGCGGTCTCAACATGTTAAACTTGGGCTTAATGGCGGTGCTTTTGGTCGCTGCTATGTCTGTACATGCGCGAGGAATGACCCCGACTCATGGTATTCAGACGGATTTGGTGCGTCCCCCCATCTTGGACCAAGATCAAATCTGGAATTAACCAAATTGTAAGCTGCGCCATGGCATGTTTTGACCATGACGCAGACCAAAAACAACTCTTCACGCGAGACTTGGCACGATGTGGCCCGCCGCCCCTATGATGTATCGCCGGGGCCACATGTTCCACAGCGCGGAGCACGCACTAACGGAGTACCTTCTCCCGGAAAACCATCGGTGTGGCGCGAATTGTTGCAGCTTTTAAAACCATCTGTTGGAACCAAACCCCACTCGGTGAAAACGGCCTATGGTCGCGACAAATACGATGGTACCCGTTACTAACGAAAATTAGCTATCCCGCGACCTCCCCGATCAGGATATCAGGTTGCACATTTGTAAATTTTGGGATGTCTTCCATCACCGGACCTGCCGCTTGCATTGCAGCGTCCATCTTACCCTGATCGGCAAAGACAATTGACGCAATCGCGTAATAGCCAGCAGCCGTATCAGGCCCCCCTGCGATCCCTTTTGTAACGAGAGTCTTATCGATATGTGGACCCATATGTTCGCCAACCAGCTGCATATGTTTTGAAAAATAATACTCGTAGTCGAATGTTGTGCCGACACCGATGGGGTACAGCACCTGAAGAGAAACGCTCATCTCAGTATCCTTTTATGAATAGAGTGTCAGCCTACTTCAAAATTCCATTTACCCCTAAGGATTCGTGACGGGACGTTGTGGCTGACATGCCGCGGCGCAGCACGCATAGTTGCTGCAAACCTGTGAGGAGGACAGACATGAGCGACGATATCGTCATTTTAAGCGGTGTGCGTACCGCAATTGGAACGTTCGGCGGTAGCTTGGCCAACACAACCCCGATTGATCTCGGGGCAACGGTGGCCAAAGCGGCGATAGAGCGCGCCGGAGTTGACGCCGAACAGATCGGACAAACCGTTTTTGGTCACATCATCAACACCGAACCCCGCGACATGTATCTGTCGCGTGTCGCGGCAATACAGGCCGGTGTGCCGGATGTTGTCCCCGCAATGAACGTGAACCGACTATGTGGCTCGGGCGTTCAGGCGATCATTTCAGGCGCTCAATCTTTGATGCTGGGGGATGCGGATTTCGCCTTGGTTGGTGGCGCGGAAAACATGTCGCGTAGCCCCTACATCGTGCCAAGCCAACGTTGGGGAGCCAAAATGGGGGATATCAAAACGCTCGACATGATGCTGGGTGCTTTGAACTGCCCCTTTGGCACCGGTCACATGGGTGTGACGGCGGAAAACGTTGCGGCGGAACATGACATCACCCGAGATCAACAAGATGCCTTTGCACTGGAAAGCCAAAACCGCGCTGCGGCGGCAATAGAGGCCGGACATTTCAAAGATCAGATCGTTCCGGTTGAGGTGAAACGCAAGCGTGAGATGGTTGCCTTTGACACAGACGAGCACCCAAAGGCTACGACGCTTGATGTTCTGGGTGGGTTGCGCACCGTTTTCCAAAAAGATGGCACTGTCACCGCAGGGAACGCCTCCGGCATCAACGATGGGGCTGCGGCACTGGTGTTGGCGCGGGCAAGTGCGGCGGATGCCGCTGGCCTGAAACCCCGCGCCCGTATTATCGGCTATGCACACGCCGGTGTGCGCCCAGAAGTCATGGGCATTGGCCCGATCCCAGCTGTGGAAAACCTGCTCAAGCGCACTGGGCTAACTGCGTCCGATTTCGATGTGATCGAAAGCAACGAAGCCTTTGCTAGCCAAGCGCTTGCAGTGAACAAGGGCCTTGGGCTTGATCCGTCAAAGGTTAACCCAAATGGTGGGGCCATTGCGTTGGGTCACCCTGTCGGGGCGACCGGTGCCATCATCACTGTCAAGGCGTTGTATGAACTGGAGCGGATTGGTGGTTCCAAAGCCTTGATCACTATGTGCATCGGCGGCGGTCAGGGCATCGCCTTGGCGATTGAACGCACGTAACATCGGCGGGACGGTGGGTGGGGCGAGGCTCGGTTACGAGCCAGCGACACCCCCGTCCCTATAGGCCCGTGCCAACCAACAATTGTTGCGGGCCGAACGTACATCGACAAACGCCACATCTGCCCTGTTTAGACGCGCGAAAATTGCAATCTCCACCTCTGCTTGCGCAACAACCTCACCCGTACCATACAAAATCCGCTCATCTGACGTATAGGCTTTGATCAAATACTGCGGCGACAAGGTCAAAACCTCAGGCACCCCATTACCCGAATAGCCCTCACATGCCTCGGCGCACAAAAATATCGGACCTGTCTCGGCGTAGGGTTGCAATGCGCCAAACGGGCGGTGGGCCAAGATCAACATGCCTTGCCCTTCGCGAACCGGTTTCAAACAATGACGACACGGGTTGCCGCTCCCTTCTGCAATCACGCGTTCCGGTTTCAACCCATAGGCATCTGCCCCGCCCTGTTGATAGTGGCGTGCTTGATCTTCGGTTAACCCATTGTAGATTGTCATTACATGTCTCCCTTTGGACCTAGGGAATAAGCCATTGGTGCCTTTCTGAGCGATCCGAAGCTTGCGGTTTCAACGCAGTTCGATCGACACCCGACCAGAATTTCCAAGCGCATCAATGACCGAAAGCGTCGAAAATCCCCGCCCCTGAACCGGTGCAAAAAATTCCGCGCGGCGCAATCCTGATGCCGACACAGCTCCGTCGACCAACAAGGAGTATGGCGGGACGCCACCGCGTATCTTGACGGGTATGCCCCCGGCCTCCAATGCCAAGCGCGCTCCATCAGGTGGAAATGTCACCTGCAAGGCAGGGGCCTTTTCGCGCGGCCCAAACCTCTGCAACGTAACGGGAAGCTGTGCCCGAGAGATCAATAGCGTTTCGGGCGGTGGCGGGGCCAAGGGTACAGGGGTCATCCGCGCGCGCTCCAGGGCCTGAAACAAAACCGGCGCGGCGTCTGATCCGCCAAAGGCCCCCGGAACCGGAGTACCATCAGGCCGACCGATCCAGACGCCAGCCACAAATTGCCCATCCCAGCCCAGCGCCCAAGCATCCCGATGGCCGTAAGATGTTCCGGTTTTATAGGCAACACGACCTGCGGGCCCCGCTGTGGGCGGCGGGCTTAACCCCGCCAAAATATTCCCAATCTGCCAGGCCGCTGTACCGGATAAAACAGGCTGCGGGGCCTGCTCGTCGACATCACGGTTCCATCGCAGGGGCACCGCATCGCCACCGCGTGCGATAGCCGCGTAAAGCTGCACCATATCCTGTAAAGTGACACCAACACCACCAAGGCTAAGCGCCAATCCCGGCGCACCTCCTTGCATTTGCGCCTCAACATTCGCGCGCTTTAACGCGGCCATAACATGCGCGGGTCCCAAGGCTTCGGTCAGGCGGACCACAGGAATATTTAGCGACAATTGCAACGCCTTGCGCACCGACAATTCGCCGCGAAAAAGGCCGTCAAAATTTTGCGGAGCGTAGCGCCCGAACTGCACCGGGGTGTCGAGGATCAAGGTCTCAGGATGCGCCAAACCGCGATCAAATGCCAGCCCATACACCAATGGCTTCAATGTCGATCCGGGCGAACGGATCGCTTGGGTCATGTCAACAAACCCCTGGCCTTGTGTTTCGGCATACTGCGGTGATCCGACCGAGGCCAAAATCTCACCTGTGTGATGATCGGCCAGAACAATTGCCATCGACAGACGCGGATCACGCCCGGACATGTGCTGGGCCACCATTGTTTCAAGGCTGCGCTGCACCTCTGCATCGAGGGTTAAGTCATGCCGCCCGGGCCCAAGCGCGACGGCACGATCCGCCATATGTGGGGCCAATTGCGGCACTGGCTGACGAGCAATCGGTGCCGGATCGCCTTGGCCGGCCAAAGCGGCCTCCATGTCGATTACCCCGGCCCCCTGCATCCGCATCAAAACCCGATCCCGCGCCAATTTTGCCGCCTCGGGATGACGATCTGGGCGGCGGCTTTCGGGAGCTTGTGGAAGCGAAACAAGAAGAGCGGCCTCGGCCGGGGTGAGGCGCGTTGGTTCCTTCCCCAACCACGCCAAAGACGCGGCGCGCAGCCCTTCGATATTACCACCATACGGCGCAATTCGCAGGTAAAGCGCCAAAATCTCCTGTTTGCTTAATCGCCGCTCAAGTGCCAGCGCCAAGCGCATCTGGCGAAGCTTCCCGGCCCATTTTCCGGTCGACCCATCCTCAAGCAGACGCGCAACCTGCATTGTCAAGGTCGACGCCCCCGACACAATACGGCCATGACGCACTGCTTGACCAAAGGCGCGAGCCGTGGCCACCGCGTCGACTCCCTGGTGCTGGTAAAACCGTTTGTCCTCATAGGCGACCAGCATCTTGTAAAACAGCGGGTCAACTTGGTCCGGCGACAGCTCCATCCGCCACAACCCGCCATCAATCATATAGGCCCGTAGCAAAACGCCATTGCGGTCACGGACTTCGGGCGAAGTTACATGCACCAACACCGGCAATTCGGTCGCGTCGACATAGGCATCCAGTTGGTCCCGCACCAACGCGACGCTCCAAAGCAAGACGACCAGTGATACCAACCAGCGCATCAGGGCAATATCACAACCCGAGCAGACGCAGTGTTGGAACGGTAATCCGGGCGATACATATCCTCGACCAAGGCCGCTGGATGATGGAATTCACCCGGTGAGACGGCCCTGAGGATATAGGCCAATTGGATCGTATTGTCGCCTGATTGGTTAACAGCCGCCAAGAACCGATCCGACCGGAACTCGGAATGCTCCGTTTGGGATGGCTTTAACCAGTCTAGGCCGCGCAAATCTCCGGCTCGCAAAAGATTGGGATTGTCGATTTCAAACCCGGCGGGCAGCGGATCATTGATCATCAACCGAGCATTGGTTTTGTCGGCCGGGCGCACCGTCAGAACCGCGACCAAGCGGTCACCGGCATGGATATCGCCGTCAATCCTATCACCCTCCATCGAGTAATACTCACGCGTGATGCCATAGCCATATCCCGTCGCATCAACCGCACCCTCCGGAATACCAAGCGTTGTTAACGTAATGTCGGTTGGACGATCAGAGGTGTTGGTGATCTCCATCGGGTCCAAATGCGCCCCATCAATCCGGCGTACAAAGGGGCCAGACAAGGGGGCACCATCGACGTTTAGACCGGAAACCGTTGGGTCCTGAACCATCGCATGCGCAGCAAGCAGCGTCCAACTCTGCTCTTGCGTTGAAAGCGGACGGTTCACATCGGCAATCCGCCCGGTCAATGCATTGCGATCAACGGCATCGCTGCGGGCTTCGACTGCAAGCGACAATACCCCGGCCGCGTCGCGCACCGCGCTGCCATAGTCGGCGCGATAAATCCGCTCTTTGCCCCAGACCTGCTCCGGGATTAGCCCCGCCGCACTGGCAAACATCAGATCAGCGCGTTTTTGATCCCCATACGACGCCAAGGCAGCGCCAAGCTGGGCTCGGGCCAAGGGCGTGGCAAAAGCGGTTGCACGTTCATCCGCGTAATAGCGTAGGTCTCCCATTGCGGCTTCGCCCTCGCGGGCGAGTACCATCAAGGCATAGGCGATATCTTCTCCGCCTTTGTCAAAATCAGGAGCATAAGCAATACGATTGCGTAAGTTATCCAAGGCGTTGCGCCATGCCAGCGCAGGCACATCATAGCCAGCAGCACGTGCACGACCAAGGAAGTCGGTCACATAGGCATCCAGCCAAAAATCACCGGAATACGCGCCCCAAAGCCCAAAGGCTCCATTGGGTGCTTGCCGTGTCAGAACCCGAGTGATCGATTGTTTGATCCGTAGCGAGATGCGATCCGTGTCGCCTAGGCCAAGAGGTTCGGCAATGGAACTCATATAGAGCAAGGGCAGCGCTTGCGATGTCACCTGCTCCGTACAGCCATAAGGATAGCGATCCAACGAGGCCAGCAAACCGGGTGCATCAAAACGCGCCAAAGGCCCGGCCGAAACCAGCGCCGAGGCGCTTTCCATCCGCAAGCCGGAGAACACATCGCGATTCAACGTAAAGGTTTGACCGGACGCCAATGACAAACGCCGGGTCGCACCGATCGCCGGATCATTTGAGCGCACGCCCAAGGCCAGAGTTTTCGTTAACGTCGCGCCATCAGGGGTCGTCAAAGCGATATCGATCTTGTGATCCCCAACCAAATCCGCCCGAATGGGCAGGTCAAAGGCCAGCTTGCCGCCTTCCTTTAACACGACATTTGCGGGGACGATCGTCGTGTCCAGCGCCACACCCGTCGCCGAAAAGGCAAGCGGCATCTCGCCCGTAGCGCCTTTGACATGGGTAAGTTCAAGATGCAGGCGCGATGTGTCGCCGGGGGCAAGGAAGCGCGGCAGAGACGCGCTCATCACCACCGGATCACGCACCAAAACATCGGCTTCGGCCTGCCCAACACCTTTGTCGGACCACGCCACCGCCATCAAACGTACAGTGCCGTTGAAATCCGGCATGTCAAAACTTATCTCGGCTTTGCCTTCGGCATTAACGCGTACTGGACCGGTGAAAAAGGCGACGAGGTCTTCGGTTGGTGGCGGGCTTTGCATCCGCATCCCGGCGGCATAATCCCCCCCCGATCGCACCGCCCCCATCGCGCCATTCATCCCATCAATCAAACGCCCGTAAATGTCGCGAATTTCGACACCCAAGCGACGTTGGCCGAAATAGTGGCCCGCCGGATCGGGCGATTGAAATCCCGTCAGGTTCAAAATGCCGAGATCAACCGCCGCGACCGTCACATGCGCGGTGTCGCCGTCATTCAGCCCGTCAATTTGCACAATCGCCGACAGTGGCCCGCGCGGGGCAACCTCTTCTGCCACGTCAAAGGAGACATCCAACTTGCGCGCCCCCGGATCAACCGAGGCATGGGCAAGGCCCAGCGCGCGCGCCGGATTTTGACCGGCGACAACATCCATCGGGCGAATGACCTGGGCGGTGACATACACGCCCGCGCCCCAATCGTCGGTGACGGCTAGGTCCAGTGTTGTCTCGCCTTCGGACACATCAACCGCCTGCATGGAAATCACCCGATCCGACAAAACAGTGACCAAAGCTTTGCCAGCATAGCGGGGGGCCATGCGAAGACGCGCTGTTTCACCGGGTTTATACGCGGGTTTGTCGAGCGATAGCTCTAACATGTCGGGCGTATCCGTTGTGTCCGCCGCCCCATACCAACCGGCATAGAAATCCATTGAGGCCGCGACATAGCTGCCGTCTGTACGTTCGACCACAACCTCATATTGGCCCCAATCGACATCGGCGCTTAGCTGCATCGGCTCCTGCCCCAAAAGGCCCGTGCCGCGTGCAACCGTTTTGCGCGTGGTGATCGGCTCCCAATGCCAATTGCCGTATTGTTGATACCATTGGTAGCGCGTGCGCACCCGGTTGACCTGCCAGCTGACTTCCATCACCTGCGGGGTCAAATCCGGGCCAAGCGCAACAACGTCAAACATGGCCTTGGCCCCTTCGGGCAATTCATCGTCAAAGGCCGGGCGGATGCCGATCATCGGTGTAGTCGGCAGCACGGCGCGCGAAATCTCGCGCTCAACCGGGCGGCCCGAGGCTTCGGAGAGTCGCAGAGTTGCCCGTGCCGTCATTGGCCGCCCTTTTGCATCAACATCGGGCAATGGCAGGTCCAAAGACGCTTTACCCACCGCATCGGTAACCAAATTGGCTGCAAAACTGTTGGTGCGCACAATGCGCCCGTCGTCGTGACGACCAAACCGATAACGCGGGTAATCCTTGAGGGTCGTCTGGCTTGATAGCTGCACCTCACCTTCGATTGGTAAATCTGCCCCAACGGCCCCGAACAAATACCGTGCGTCGACCGCAAGTTTCGGCGGATCAAGCGGATTGATCGCCCCATCCGGCAGAGTCAGATCGAAATCGATCCGCTCGGGTACAAAATCCTCAACCAAGACACTGGTTTTGGCTACGGCGCTGGCGTCCGGGTCCGAATAAACCGCAATCTGCCATGTGCCGCGTGGAACAGATAGGGCAAGAGGCAGCGTATAGACATGCCCCCCACCGGTCCCACCATCGGAAATGTGGCGCGAATACTCGACACCATCAGGCCGGGTCAAAACCGCCGTCAGCGGCAGGTTTTCAATCGCCGATGCATTGTCATCACGTAACAGTGTGGTGACATAAATCACCTCACCGGCGCGATAAGCCCCGCGATCCGTGGTCATAAACGCATCAATGGGGCCGGAGGGATCCCGCCCTTCGACACCTCGATCTGACAGGTCAAACGCCGGGTCGGTCAGGGATAGAAAGGCCAAATCCTCATCACCGCGCTTGGCAGTCACCAAAGCGGCTTTGGTGCCGCCCTTGCCGCGCAACAGACCCGGAGCAAAATGCGCCATACCGTTCGCATCCGACAAAACCGTCGCCAAAACGCGGTTGGCCGATGACATGAGAGCCACCTCGACCCCTTCAAGCGGGCTTGCGTCTCCTAGACCTCGGGCAAATACAGTCAGGCCATCGTTGCCTTGCAGAGTGGTCAGGCCAATATCCGAAAGCAAAAACCATTGCGTCGCACGGCCGTCGGCGAACTCATCCTTGCCGGGAACCGCAGCCGTCAGGGCATAGACCCCCGCAGGCAAATCACCAACAACATCACCCATCGGAAGGCGGGTGGTGATATCGGCGTTCAGCTGGTTTTCAACCTCACCTTTGCCGCGCCAAATCTCTTCGGCAATGTCACGGCTGAAATGCTGTTCTTCCCATTTTGACAGGGGTTTACCGAAATAGCTGTCTTGAATGGCGCGTAGCAAATTGCGATCCGACACGCGTCGCAAGACGAGATCAACTTCGGCCAGATTGACGGTTTCGATCGGTAAGCCAGCATCAGCAGAGCGCGGCAAAACATAGGCCCGCCCCGTAAAGCCAACCTTTGGTGTGCGATCGCGGACATAGGCGGTGATATCGGTGTTGCGGATGAGGCTTTCGCCATTGTCTGCCGGCAAACCAGATCGGAAGGTCAGCGTATAGCGCCCCCCGTGTTGCAGCCCGGAAACGCAAATACGTTGATCATCCGCCGTCACCGCCATCCGCGGATCGGGAAGACGGACATAGGGGCTATAATCAACCCCCGCCCGGACCAGCTTTTCCGAAAACTCAACGCAAATACGCGGGTCGGCGCTATCGGCTTCGACGGTGTGTTCCCGAATACGGAACCCATATTTGCCAATCGCTTTGTCCAACAATGCGGTCACATCATACCGCGTGCCGTAAAATTCAGCCAAACGTAGCGCCGGGATCATGTCGCGCCCGCGTCCCAACGTCTCTAACACCAAAGCCATATCATGAAGCGCATCCATCAATTCCGTGGCGTTTTCGCCGCGCAAATAGGCGTTGATCGCTGCAAAATAGGCGCGCTGATTGTATTTACGCTGATCCGATCCTTTGACCTCAGTGGCGTAACGCGCCGAAAGCTGGCCGTAGTGCAGCCAATCTTGTGCCGTATCGGTTTGTGCTACGGCCGCCGCCGCCCAATGAACAGCATCTCGCAACTTGCCGGAATTTGCGCTGTTTTCCGCCGCATCCAAAAGGGCGCGCGGGCTCCATTGGCCGCCGGAATGACGCGAACCCAATGCCGCCGCTTCGGATTTGGCACGTTCTAGATCAATGTCGTTCAAGAACCCCAAATCCAAGCGGCGCTCAGCTGCGCGGGCCAAAATATCGGGCGTCGTGTTACGAACCAAAGCCGACAAAGCCCCTTCGTAGGCTTGACGGTCTGTCACCTCGGTTTTGGGAAAACAGGAATTTGACCGGGAGTTAAACGTAAAAGCCTGGCAATCAGGGTTGTCCAAACACAGCTTTTGGCAGGCATCCAACGTCGTATCAAAAAGCGATTGTAGGTCAGATCCAAAGAAATCCACATCGCGGGTTACAATCAGCCGCCGCTCGGGCATGGCCCCATCGTCACCACTTTGGGCAAATGCAGAATGAGCCATCGGAGAACCGAGAACAGCCACAATCAAGGCCAGCACAAAACGTCGCATGAAAAATGCTCCTTTTCGGTCAATACCTTCATGCTGCCACGCCCCTTGGATTCGGACAAGGCTGGCATTTTAAACTGATCTTCACCCCCTGCGCGCAACAGTGCCCTGCACGCAGGAGGATATGGAATGAGTTTGGCCTCACGTCTGGCCGAGGAACGACGCGCGCGGTTGGCAGCGGAACGCTTGCTAGACCTCAAACAAGCTGAGCTGTTTGAGGCGAACCGCCGTTTAGGGAAGCACGCCAAACAGCTGAGCAATGAGATCAAAGAAACCCGGACTGAGGTGGCTCAGGTCCGGCAACGCCACCAGCGTGTCGTGCACGAATTGGGCGAAGCCACACAGCGTATTGAGGTTGTAACCGACCAGTTATGGAAGGCGCTGAAATCCATTCAGGACGGCTTTGCGCTCTTTGACCCCAATGGCAGCATTGAACTGGCTAATGAGGCTTATCTGGCGGTCTTTGATGGAATCGACGACATTGGCATCGGCGCAAGTTACCTTGATGTGCTTGAAGTCCTCTCCCAAGAGGGGCTTGTCGACCTTCAGGGCGAATCAGCCGTCGCGTGGCGGGATCGCATGCTGGCCCGATGGGAAGAACACCCCATCCCGGCCCAAACAATTCGCCTATGGAACGGGCGTTTCATTAAAATCCAAGACAAAAGATTGCCCGATGGTGGTGTCGTCAGCCTTGCCATCGACATCACCGAACTTGCCCGTATGTGGTCAGCCGTTGAAGAGCTGCCCGATGGGTTCGTGATGTACGACCCGGAAGACCGGCTTCTAATGTGCAATGAGCCTTACAAACAAATCTATCAGGCTTCGGCCCCGGCCATGGAACCCGGCACATCATTTGAAGACATTCTTCGCTATGGGTTGGAACGCGGTCAATACACCGAGGCTTTGGGGCGGGAGGAAGAGTGGATTGAGGAACGTCTCAAAACCCATCGTGCAGCCCGATCGCAAATCGAACAGCGTCTCGAAGATGGCCGTTGGATTCGGGTCTATGAAAGTGAAACCAGTGATGGTGGCCGCGTTGGACTTCGTATTGATGTCACGCAGATCAAAGAAGATCAGCAGCGCCTAAAGGAGGCGATGAATCGGGCCGAGGCCGCGAACCGTGCCAAATCTGCCTTTCTTGCCAACATGAGCCACGAAATCCGGACCCCCATGAACGGCGTCGTCGGCATGGCCGATCTTATGATGGAAACCGAGCTTTGTGAGGAACAGCGGCTTTATGTTGATACAATTCGCAGCTCTGGCGAGGCGCTGTTGGTTATCATCAACGACATTCTCGATTATTCCAAAATCGAGGCGGAAAAGCTTGTTCTCCATCCTGAACCCTTTGATTTGGAACGCGCAATTCATGAAGTTGTGATGTTGTTGCAACCGACGGCGCGCGACAAAGACATCGCTTTGCTGGTCGACTATGACATGTTCCTATCGACGCGGTTTATCGGCGATGTCGGCCGCTTCCGTCAAATCCTGACAAACCTGCTTGGCAATGCGGTCAAATTCACCGTCGAAGGGCATGTTCTTGTTCGTGTTGTTGGGGTTGGTGATGACGAGGGTGAAACCGCAATTCACCTCACGATTGAGGATACCGGGATTGGCATTCCTCCGGACAAGGTTGATCACGTTTTCGGCGAGTTCAATCAGGTCGAAGATGAACGCAATCGCAAGTTCGAAGGCACGGGCCTTGGTCTTGCCATCACACGTCGATTGGTCGAACTGATGGGGGGCGAAGTTTGGGCGGAATCCGAACTTGGCAAAGGCAGCTGCTTTGGTTTGCGCGTGATCCTTCCTGCGGAAGAACCCGTTGTTTTTGAAACGGCCAAACTACCAGACTACCTCAAGCGCGTGCTTGTCGTTGATGACCACAGCGCCAACCGCACAATCATGTCCAAGCAGCTCGAGGTTTTAGGGCTCAAAACCGAGTATTGCAAAACGGGATCTGAAGTGATCGACAAGATGATCAACCCACCAGATTTGATGATTTTGGAGCAAGAACTTCCAGACATGGACGCCGAAGAACTTGTCGCGCATCTCAAAGGGGCCGGTCACCGAATTCCCGTTATTGTCCTGTCTGATAACCCCGGTCAGGTCAAAGCCGATGAAGCCAAGGGCATTCATGCGGTTTTGCAAAAACCAGTTCCCCGACGCATGCTCTTTAGCACTCTGGAAAAAGTGGGTCCGGCTCAGCGTGCTGAAAAGGTACCCGAATCCGACAAGCCCCAACAAAAACCAACTGAAACGAGCCAACCCGAAATCATTCTTGATGTCATTGTCGCAGAAGACAACAAAACCAATCAGCTTGTTTTCAAGAAAATGGCTGCCGGGTTCAACGTTGAACTGCGCTTTGCCAACAACGGGCTTGAGGCTGTTGAAGAGTATCAAAAACAGCGACCAGACCTTATTTTTATGGACATTTCGATGCCTCAGATGGACGGCAAGCAAGCCACCCGAGAAATTCGCCGCCTAGAGGCGGAAGACGACCCGGTGCCAATTGTTGCCGTTACCGCCCACGCCATGAGCGGCGACAAAGAAAGCATCCTAGAAGCTGGGCTTGATGACTATCTCACCAAGCCGTTGCGCAAAGCTCATCTGGCCGAAAAAATCGCCTATTACACCAAGATCATTCTGGCCCAACGCGGCGATTGACGCCGGTTACCCTGCTTCAGGGCGCCGAACAAAAACCGGCTTATCGACCTCTGACAAATCCGGGCGGTATTCATACCCACCAACATCAAATCCGGTAATTGCATCAGCATCGACCAAGCGGTTTTGTACAATAAACCGCGCCATGGCCCCACGGGCGCGTTTGGCAAAAAAGCTGACAATCTTCGGCGTGCCGTTTTTGTCTTCCATAAATTGCGGTGTGACAACTCGCAGTTTCAATGGCTTGAGCGGCACCGCACCAAAATACTCTTGGCTCGCACAATTGACCAATACATCCGCTCCGATCTTGTCCGCCTGCGTGCGCAGCTCGTTTGAAATCTGATCCCGCCAATAGTCGTAAAGGGTCTTGCCCCGTCGCGTTTTCAGCCGAGAGCCCATTTCCAATCGATAGGCCTGCATTGCGTCCAATGGGCGTAACACCCCATAAAGACCTGACAAAATGCGCAAATGATCCTGCGCCCATTCCAATTCCGCACCATCAAGCGACGCGGCTTCGAGGCCCAAATAGGTATCCCCAGCAAACGCCAAGGCCGCAGGACGGATATCTTCACCCTCTGGGGCTTCCGAAAAGGCGCGGAACCGGTCGCGGTTTAACCGTGCCAGATCGTCACTCAGATCCATCAACCCCTTGAGGTCCCCTAAGGTCAGATTGCGCATCGTCTTGGCCAACCGATTGGCATCGGCCGTCATAACCGGTTCGGTCATCTCGACCTGACGCTCTGTCCAATCCAGCCGTTTGGCCGGTGAAATCACCACCAACATGCGCACTCTCCCTTGCTTTGTTCTTGATTTAGTCCACGACCTGCCAAAGGTCCAGCGCCGCGAAAAAGTACGAGCATTTTTGCCAGCGTTCTCCGAATCGCGATGATGCGTTACCCTTGGGGCACTTTTTGAAGTCTTTTGGAGAAAACCCATGTCGATTTTACGACTGGCCACGCTGGCCCCTTTTGCAATTGTTGCAGCAACTTCATCCGCGTCTGCTTGGCAGGACACATCCCATCCCTACCCTTGGGATCGCGGTTGCGACAAGGACAACTGCTTTGAACCCTATACCGCCTATCAGCATGGGCATTATTCGTATTTGAAATGCAAAGACCCGTACAAATACCTGACCTATGTCAGCGGGAAACTGGCCTGCGTGCCACGGTCGGGTGCGTCGCACTAAGCGCCTAATCGGCAGTATTCAAAACGTCGAGAAAGGCGGGGCCAAAGCGTTCTGCCTTTTGCTCACCCATACCCGGCATCGCCTCGATCGCAGAGAGGCTGTTTGGACGCATCTTCGCGATTTTGGCCAATGTGGCGTTGGTACAGGACAGGTATTTTCCGGTCCCGTCTTCGCCCCGCGCCAATTGCACCTGCGCCTCCATCAACGCATCATAAACCGACCCGGCATTGCTCCCTGCCAATTTACGGCGTGTTGGGTGAAGCGTTTCTACGGCGCCTGTCACAACCTCTAGAAAAGCCGTTCCATAGCGTTCAAGCTTTTTCGCGCCAACGCCGCTAATCCGCGCCATCTGATCCAATGTCGAAGGCCGGTTTTCAGCTATTTCGATCAAAGTACGGTCGGGGAAAATCACATAGGCGGGCGCGCGGGCGGCTTCGGCCAATGCGCGGCGCTTGGCTTTGAGCGCCGACAAAAGCGGTGCATCCTCATCACTTACCAAGGTCTTGATCGCGGGGCGACGTTCCGAGGCTTTTCGGATCATATCCTTGCGCAGCTGGATGTTTTCTTCACCCCGCAAGATCGGGCGCGCCGCTTCTGTCATGACCAAAGCACCATGGCGTTCTGCATCGGGGCGCATAAGATCATGACCCATCATTTGGCGAAACACGGCCTGCCATTGGCCCTTGGTCAAATCTTTGCCCACCCCAAAGGTCGGCAAGGTTTCATGGCCGCGCGACAGCACCTTATCGGTTGTATTGCCAAGCAAAATATCGATCAGATGACCGGCACCAAAGCTTTCACCGGTCCGCAGGGCCGCCGACAACGCCTTGCGAACGGCTTCGGTTCCATCAAACACCTCTGGCGGGGTATCGCATAGATCGCAATTGCCGCAGGGGTCCGCCTCTTCTCCGAAATAGCCTAACAAAACCCGACGCCGACATCCCTGGGCCTCGGCCAAACCTAGCAAGGCGTTTAACCGCCCGTGATCCGCGTCGCGCCGTTCAGGTGGGGCCAAACCTTCGTCGATCTGGCTGCGGCGCAGGCGAATGTCATCTGGACCAAACAAGGTCAATGTTTCCGCCGGTGCGCCGTCACGCCCGGCGCGGCCAATTTCTTGATAATAGGCCTCGATGCTTTTGGGCAGGTCAGAATGCGCCACCCAGCGGATATCCGGTTTGTCGACCCCCATGCCAAAGGCCACAGTCGCAACAACGATCAAGCCGTCTTCGCGTGCAAAACGTGTTTCAACGGCGCGACGATCCTCGGCCTCCATCCCGCCATGGTAAAAACACGTGCTGTGCCCTTGTTCCGCCAAGGCGCGGGAAAGCGTTTCGGTCCGTGCCCGCGTGCCACAATAGACAATGCCGGATTGCCCCTTGCGGGCGGCAGCAAAGTTTAGAATCTGTTTGCGTGGGCTGTCTTTGGGCTGAAAAGCCAGATGGATATTGGGCCGATCAAACCCACGCAAGAAACTTTGCGGCGCGTTTCCGTCGAATAGCCGGGTCACAATTTCCTGTTGGGTTTCGCTATCGGCGGTGGCGGTAAAGGCCGCCAGTGGCACGTCTAGTGCCCGACGCAATTCACCGATGCGCAGGTAATCAGGTCGAAAATCATGGCCCCATTGGCTCACGCAATGGGCTTCGTCTACGGCGATCAATGAAATGCCCGCTTGGGCCAGCATCCGTTGCGTGCCCGAGTTGGCCAACCGCTCAGGTGCCAGATAGAGCAATTTCAACTCGCCGCTGTGCAGCATGTCCCAAACCGCATCGGTCTCTTCTTGGGTATTGCCCGAGGTTAGCGCCCCGGCGGCCACCCCGGCCTCTCGCAAACCGCGGACCTGATCGCGCATCAGGGCAATCAATGGGGAAATCACCACGGTTACACCGTGGCGCATCAAGGCGGGCAGTTGGAAACAAAGCGATTTTCCGCCACCGGTTGGCATGATCGCCAACACGTTTTCACCCCGTGCCACGGCCTCTACAATCTCGCCCTGACCGGGGCGAAAGGCGTCAAAGCCAAAGACATCTTTCAACAGCGCCTCGCTGGGCACGGTGTCGTCACGTGGCATGGGTGATCCTGCGGGATTATACTATATCTGCTCTTATCCCGACATTCTCATACTAAGATTCGGTGAATCAAGCCCCAATGGCATAAACACCACAGGATTAACCCGTGGTGCCATCAATCCGTTTCGAATAGGCGGCGGTTCGCCCCAACGCTCCGGTTTAGTATCCGAAAAACAGCCCGGCGTTATTCGCCAGAACAATCCGAATGATCATCAAGCCAATGAGCGCAACCAGTGGGGCAAGGTCCAAACCACCCATAGGCGGTAGGATTTGGCGCAATTTGGAATATAGCGGTTCAAGAATACGGTTTAGCCCGTCCCAGATCTGGGCAACCAGAGGTTGGCGCAGATTGAGCACCTGGAAATTGATCAGCCAGCTCATAATCACATGCGCGATGATAAAGAACCAAGCGATGTCCAGTAAAAGCATCAGAATTTGATATAGCGACTGCATCAGGGGGCCTCGTTGAATGGATCGACCAACACCTAAGCACCCGAACACAAAAGCGCAAGTTTGCCGCGAGGTCGTGGTTGACGTTCGGTGAAAGCTGCGCCACCTGAACCGAATAGTTCAGGAGCGCGCAATGTATCCCTTTATCAGAATGACCAAAGGCCTTCTTCTTAGCCGCAAGGCCCCCAAGATGGACATTTTAGATACGCATGTGTCTCACCATATGTGCTGGCCCTGGGATATTGATCTGTGGATGGAGCTGAACAATGGCCGGACGCTAACCCTATACGATTTGGGCCGCCTGCCCGCCGGGGATCGCGCCGGCATGTATGGGCCGATGAAAGACAACACATGGGGCATGACTGTTGCCGGATCGGTGATCCGCTATCGCCGTCGCGTTCGCATGTTTGAGACATTCGAAATGCGCACCCGGATGTTGGGATGGGACAAACGGTTTTTCTACATGGATCAAAGCAGTTGGAAGACCGACGGCGAATGTTCAAGCCACGTTGTGTTGCGCATGGCGCTCACCGAAAAAACCGGCATTGTGGACCCGCAAAACATGATGGATCTGCTCAAACCCGGCGCGACGTCGCCCGATCTACCGGAATGGGTGCAAAAGTGGAAAGAGGCCGAGGATATGCGCCCTTGGCCGCCGGTAAAAACCGCCGCCACCTAGGTAATCCTTGCTACTGCCCCCCGAACAGGATTCTATGCCTGCAAATGGGCGGGGGCATCTAGACCACATGGAAGACACATCACTACGCAAACGCATATGGGGCTGGTTCTTTTTCGATTGGGCCTCTCAACCTTATAACACCTTGTTGCTGACCTTCATTTTTGGCCCCTATGTCAAAGATTTGATGGGCGATGGAACCGCGGCGCAAGCCGCGTGGGGGTATGGTATTGCCGCTGCGGGTATCGTCATTGCCCTTCTCGCGCCGATCCTTGGGGCGATTGCGGATACCGGTGGCAACCGATTGCGGTTTATCTGGGGCTTTTCGGTTCTGTATGTGCTTGGCTCTTCGATGCTTTGGTTCGCCGATCCGAATGAGTTCAACCTGTATGGCACCCTGTTCTTCTTTGCCATCGGCCTGATCGGCATGGAATTCGCCACGATTTTCACCAACTCGATGCTTCCCGATCTTGGCCCAAAAGAAGAAATCGGCCGCATTTCCGGCAATGGCTGGGCGTTTGGCTATGTCGGTGGCTTGATTGCCTTGGTGACCATGCTGGTATTCTTTGCCGAAAGCAAAACAACCGGCAAAACCATAATCGGCCTTGACCCTCTCTTTGGTCTCAATCCCGAAAATCGCGAAGGCACCCGCGCCGTTGGTCCGTTAACGGCCATCTGGTTCATCATATTCATGGTGCCGTTTTTCCTGTGGGTGCGTGATCCACGCCAACATACCGCGCCCAAAGGTGCCGTTGGCAAGGCCCTGCGCCAGCTTTGGAAAACCGTCACTTCCCTGCCCAACCACCCGTCGCGCTTTGCCTATCTTGGCTCATCGATGTTTTATCGCGATGCCCTCAATGGCATGTACACCTTTGGCGGTATCTATGCTGCCGGGGTCTTGGGCTGGTCCGTTGTTGATGTTGGCGTTTTTGGCATCTTGGCGATCCTAGCCGGGGCGATATTTGCCAAGATCGGTGGCCATTTGGATGACCGTTTCGGCCCGAAACCTGTTATCAAAACCTGTGTTTGGATTCTCATGGGGGTTGGTATTGGCATCGTGATGATCCGCCCCGATAGCCTGTTTGGCGTCGCACTCCCCGAAGGGTCAAACCTCCCCAATATCGCGTTTTATATCTTTGGCGCTTGTATTGGGGCCGCCGGCGGTGTGATCCAATCGGCGTCCCGCACGATGATGGTTCGCCAAGCAGACCCGGAGCGCATGACCGAAGCTTTTGGTCTCTATGCTCTGTCGGGCAAGGCAACTTCATTCCTTGCGCCTCTGTCGATTGCCATCGTCACCTCCCTGACCGGCTCCCAATCTCTCGGCATCACTCCGCTTATCGGGCTTTTCGTAATCGGGTTGGTTCTGCTACGCTGGGTTAACGCGGACGGAGATTGATTGGTATGTTTCGAGCATTGATTTTGGTGACCTTAATAGCGAGCCTCTCGGCCTGTGGGGGGGAGCGCGGCAAAAGCCGGAAAAACTCTGCACGGACAACCCCGGTGGAACGCAGCATTGACCCAATCCTGTCGACCAAACAGGCCAAACAGCTGTTTGGGGCCAAAGCAACCGCCAGCGATCAATCCTCGGCCCCCTTCGGGAGCTATGCCAAAGGCTGTTTGGCAGGCGGCGAACAATTGGCGGAAACCGGCCCAACGTGGCAGGCCATGCGCCTATCGCGAAACCGCAATTGGGGCCATCCTGTTTTGCTTGACTACGCCAAAGACCTAAGCCGCAAGGCCGCGAAACAACCGGGTTGGGACGGTCTTTATTTTGGCGACTTTAGCCAGCCGCGCGGTGGGCCCATGCTCACCGGTCACCGCAGCCACCAGATTGGGCTAGACGCCGATATTTGGCTCCGGCCGGCGGATAACTTGAACCTGTCGGTGAAAGATCGCGAAAACATCTCGTCGATCTCTATGCGCCGCTCGTCTGGGGCTTATACAAACAACAATTGGACCCGCTCGCATCACGAAATCCTCAAGGCCGCGGCGAGTGATCCACGCGTCGCCCGCATTTTCATTTTCCCCGGTGCCAAAGTCAAAATGTGCAATGATGAAAAGGGCGATCGCGCTTGGCTCCGCAAAGTTCGGCCATGGTGGGGGCATCACTATCACTTCCATGTGCGCCTGAATTGCCCCAAAGGGATGAAAGGTTGCGTGAACCAAAACCCGATTCCCAAGGGGGATGGCTGCGCCGAGGCGCAGGGCTGGGTTGACCGCATTCTGAATCCACCCCCACCCAAGCCGCGCGATCCAAACGCCCCAAAACCAAAACCGCGCCGCGAATTGACGATGGGTGATTTGCCCAACGCCTGTGTCGGTGTTTTGGCCGCCAAATAAATGAAAAACAAATCACTGCGAAGTATCGCCGCCTTGGTGGTGGCGATATTGTCGGTCTGGACCCTTGCGGCCCCGGCGGCATCGCCGCGCAAGGTCAAGGTTCAGTTTGTCGGAAGCTACACTTGGGCAAGCTCGTCCCAGAATCACGGCGGTTTCTCTGGCCTTGAACTCTCGGCCAATGGCCGCGACTTCACTGTAATCAACGATCAGGCCGCGCTTTTCACAGGATCATTCAAACGAAACGGCACACGCATTACCGGCATTTCAACCCTAACACCCATCCGCCTAAAAGACCCCAAAGGCCGTGTTCTAAAAGGCCGACGAACGGATTCCGAAGGCTTAGCCATTGGGGCGGATGGGCGGATTTTCGTCTCTTTTGAGAGAAACCATCGCGTCAGGTCTTACACCAATCACAAACGGGCCTTCCGCGTCCCGACCCCAACCGCATTTCACGGATTTCAGGACAATTCAGGGCTCGAAGCTCTGGCGATTGATTCCAAGGGGCAATTATTCGCGATTCCAGAACGCTCTGGTAAACTCACCCGGCCTTTTCCGGTTTGGCGCTATAGCGGCAAGCGATGGACCACCCCCTTTTCACTGCGACGCGACGGGGGTTTTTTGCCCGTTGGGGCCGATTTCGGGCCGGACGGCATGCTCTACCTTTTGGAACGTGAATTCACGGGGATTGGGTTCCGCTCGCGTGTGCGCCGCTTTTCCCTCTCCAATACCCAAGTTAAATCCGAAGAAACACTTTTAGAAACAACTGTTTGGCGTCACGACAATCTCGAAGGCTTGTCAGTTTGGCGCGACGCGTCTGGCCATATTCGCTTGACCATGGTTTCGGATGATAATTTCCGCAAACTGCAACGCACCGAGTTCGTCGAATATCGGGTGCTCAAAAACTAAACACTTGCGCCAATGCGCCGCAGTCGTTAAACGCCGCCTGTCCGAAATGACTCGGGCCAAGTCCCCGCAACCTTGCAAAAACGGGTCCATACATGACACGCACGCATATTCCTGGCATCCTTGCCATGGCGGCCATTGTTCTGGCTTCCAACATTCTCGTCCAATTCCTGTTTGGCCAATGGCTGACTTGGGGCGCGTTTACCTATCCGCTCGCCTTTTTGGTCACTGACCTGATGAACCGCATCTATGGCGCCCAAGCCGCTCGCAAAGTTGTCTTTGTTGGGTTTATTGTCGGCGTCATCTGTTCGCTAATCGGCACCCAGATCATGTTGCAGGGTGATGGCTACACCTTCCCCGCCGTGACATTGCGTATCGCTCTTGGCTCTGGTCTTGCCTTCTTGACCGCGCAACTGATGGACGTTGCGATATTTGATCGTCTGCGTAGTGGCGCGTGGTGGCGTGCGCCGCTGGCCTCAACTTTGGTCGGCTCGTCGCTTGATACGGCGATTTTCTTCACTATCGCATTCTCGTCTCAACTGGTGTTTTTGGAACCCGGCAATGACGTCAGCTGGGCCAACGAAGCGATCCCAATGTTGGGTGCGGGTCCGGTTGCGCCACTTTGGGCGTCGCTGGCGGTGGCCGATTGGATGGTCAAACTGAGCCTTGCCCTGATCGCGCTCATTCCGTTCCGAATGATCGTTTCGCGGGCAGGGGCCGTAAATACTACCGCTTGAAGCAAAGAAAACACTTTGTGGTTTTGCCATGTCATGGCAACATCATGTTGAGGCAACAAATTTGAAACACGTTTCAGATAGGCTGACCTCATCGCGTTTTAACAGCTGAAAGGAGGTGATCCAGTGATTAGAGAACCATTGGAGAAGGGTGTAGGGACAATTCGAGAGGCTGAGCTCTAGGGTAACTCCGGGCAACTGCCTATCAAATTGGCGAGCAGCCTAACCGGCCCCGCCTCCGTATTCTCGAAGGGTCGTCCCACGGGCGGCCCTTTTAGCTTTCTGATAAAAACCGCAGCCAATATCGGGGGATCTGATGCTGCAAGTGAACGACGACATCGCCATCGAAGATTGGGAACTGACCGAACAATTTGTTCGTTCAAGCGGCCCCGGCGGGCAGAATGTCAACAAAGTGTCCACCGCTGTCGAGCTCCGCTTTGAGGCGGAACGCTCGCCCAATTTGCCTGCTCCGGTGAAAACACGATTGCGCAAATTGGCCGGTCGCCGTTGGACAAACGAAGGTGCCTTGATCCTTCAGGTCGAGGAAACGCGATCTCAGGCGCGCAACCGTGAAATCGCCCGCCAACGGCTTGTCGAATTGATCCAGAAAGCGCTTCACAAACCCAAACGACGCATTCCAACGCGCCCAACACTCGGGTCAAAAAAGCGCCGGCTGGCGGGCAAAAAAGCCCGTGGTGAGGTTAAAACACTGCGTGGCAAAGTCGACCCCACCGACTAGGTTTTAGCGAAAGCCACTAAAACCGCTCTAACAAACGATCCAAATAGTTCTTTTCGATCTCGGGGCGATCTGCCTCGCTTGACCGACGGCGGATTTCATCCAAAAGCTCTTCGGCCCGGCGATAAACATCTTCACCCTTCAAAAGCCCTTCATCCGTATCAGACCGACCGGAATTGCCCTGACTACGCCCCAGTGGATCACGTTGCTCTCCCGGCTCACCACCTTCGGCAAACCCCTGTTGGCCCTGCTGCTCTGCACGCTGTTGCGCCATCGCTTCGCCCAGCGCGCGCATCCCATCACGAAGGGCTTCCATCGCTTCTGATTGCTGGTCGATTGCCTCGGCCAAGTCACCATCCCGCAAGGCCTCTTCGGCCCCGTCCATAGCGTTGTCCGCATCCTCAAGCGATTGAGCCGAGCGTTCACCCGCCTCCGTCCCCTGACCGGGCAAATTGCGGCGCTGGCGGTTTAACTCATCGCGTAAGGCTTGTTGGCGATCGGCAAGGCTTTGCTCCAAACCCTGTTCGCCTTGGCCCTGACCATCGCCGCGTTCCCGCGCCTCACCCTGCCCCGGTTGCTGATCCCCCGGCTCCGCGCCCGGATCACCCTCTTGCTGGCTGGGTTGCTGGCCATCTTGGCGTTGCGACGGGTTAAATTGCTCCTGCAAGTCGCGGAATGCCTCGTCCGACAACTCCTGTTGCTCACGCAGCGTATCCGACAGTTGATCCATCGCCTGTTCACCCGGCGATTGACCACCTTCCCCTTGGGTGACCTGCATGTTTTCCATCATTTCCTGAAGCTGCTGCAAGGCTTCCATGGCTTCCGCCATCCGGCCTTGTTCCATCAACTCCTGAATACGATCCATCATGCGTTGCAAATCATCTTGCGACATTTCGATGGTATTCTCTGGGTCCGCAGGCTCGCCCGGCTCCTCATTTTGCCGGTTCTGGCGCGCCAATTCGCGCATGTAATCCTGTGTCGCCTCGCGCAATTCCTGCATCAACTCCGCGATTTCTTGGTCCGACGCGCCATTTTTCATCGCCTCTTCAAGCCGCTCTTGCGCGCGCTGTAATCGCTCCAACGCGTCCTGAAGATCCCCCTCTTCCAACTCAACCGCAAGATCCCAAAGCGCCTGTGCCAGTTCGCCTTGCTGTTCATCGCTTATGCCGTCCAAGGCCTCAAGTTTCGCCAAAATCTCGCTCAAGGTCTTGCGGGGCTCCGGTTTGCGGAAAATCTCATCCGGGCGGTTGGACATCGCGCGCAGCAATTGCGAAATCGTATCAACATTGTCCCGGTTCCACAGCAACGCTTGGCGTTGTTCGATCACTGCCTTGGCCATCGGATCAAAGAACCGACGACCGGGTAGCGTAATCAACTCGGGTTCGGTGCGTGCCGTTTGGCCGCGCCCATCCGTGACGCTCATCTCAAGGCGAACCGGCAGGTTGGCCCATGGATGCAATGAAAAATTTCCGCCCAGCGCTTCTTTGAAATCGGCGCGGCTCCCGGCCAGCGGCATCGGCAGCGGGACTTTGATCACTTCTTGAAACTCAGGTTCCAGCGCGCGGCCATAGCGTCGGTCAACCTCGTCCAAAGCCAGAACAAGCCGCGCTTGCCCGGCCTCGATGCCAAAATCATCCTGCGCCTTAAAGGGGATTTGGGCCGCACCGTCATAGGCGACCTCAATCTCGCCATCGCGCTCAATCCGCGGGGCGGCATCTGGGATCATGGCGATCTGCCACGCCCGTCCGTTTGGACCATCAATTGCCAAACGTCCGGCTTGGGCGACTTCGAAATCTTGCGCGGTATCCTGGGCCTGTTCGGGCGTTCGGGGCAACCCCGACACGCTTTCATCCAAAGACAGCGCGCCGACCTCTCCGTACATGCGCAAGGTTATCAACGCGCCTTCGGGCACGTCCAGATTTTCCGCTGTGATATCATTTAGATAAACGGTTGGGAGACGTGTGTAACCGGGGGGTGACATCCAACCTTCCCAGCTTGGTCCCTGCGCCAATTCCGGCCCGCCAACCCCCATGTTCGTGACCGATTGCACCCGCACAAAGGAGCCAAACAAAAACGCGACAGACAAAGCCAATAGCGCGACAAACCGCAAGGCATAAGGGTCGGCCTTGGAAACCCGCAAGTCCGGTTCAACTGGCTTTGCATCTTTCAAACGCGCGCGCATCCGGGCTTGATGCGCGTTCCACACCGCCATCGACGCCGCATCACCGGCACCAATCGCCGGACTGTCGAGCGCCGCCTGAATTGGGTTGCCTTTGAGCGATCCGTCCAACCGCAGCAACGCCTCGTCCCGGCTGGGCCACTTGGAAACGCGCACTCCACGCCACAGCGCCCAAATAAACAGCGCCGTCAAACCGACACCAACCGCCCAAACCCATTCAACCGCGACCAAATCCTGTAGGCCAAGCATCAACATCGCCAGCACCACAAAAACCACCGACCAAAGCGGCCACCACGCCCTCACCACCCGTTCGGCCACCAAACCCGCATGGGTTAGTGCCAAAGGCCAGCGGATTGTGCGGCTTAGTTCCGGGTCATTTTGACGGGCCATACCATTCCTCGCGCGGTATCTTGCGAGGAAAGTGCCTCACAAC
Organism: Pelagimonas sp.; assembly: GCF_058892305.1. Lineage (NCBI taxonomy): Bacteria > Pseudomonadati > Pseudomonadota > Alphaproteobacteria > Rhodobacterales > Roseobacteraceae > Pelagimonas > Pelagimonas sp. Next base: position 46,264 of record NZ_JBZXVN010000022.1, on the reverse strand, counting down.
CATTCAGGAATGGTATCGCGATTTATCATTTCGTCAAAGGTGGGCCTTGGGCGGATAACCGCGAATTGATCGCCATTCACCAAAACCTCGGGAATAAGCGGGCGGGTGTTGTACTCGCTCGCCATTACCGCGCCATAGGCACCGGCACTGCGGAATGCGACCAAATCACCGGCGGCAAGCGGCGGCATCAGGCGTTGTTTGGCAAATGTATCGCCGGATTCGCAAACAGGTCCAACAATATCATAGGGTTGCGGCTCAAGCCCAACCTGCGGCTCGATCACCGGAACAATGTCGTGGTGGGCTTCATACATCGCCGGACGGATCAAATCATTCATCGCCCCGTCCAAAATTAAGAAATCTCGCCCTTCGCCATTTTTCAGATAAATCACCTTGGACACCAAAATCCCGGCGTTGCCTGCGATCAAACGCCCCGGTTCAATCTCGATCTCACAGCCCAAATGGCCAACAGTGCGCTGGATCAGCTTGCCATAATCGGTCGGCAAGGGCGGTGCTTCGTTGCTGCGGGCATAGGGAATGCCAAGGCCGCCACCCAAATCCAATCGGCTGATCTCATGCCCATCGGCGCGCAAAGCTTCGGTCAATTCCGCAACCTTGGTATAGGCAAGCTCAAACGGCTCAAGCTGAGTCAGCTGGCTGCCGATATGCACGTCAATGCCAACAACTTTGATACCGGGCAAAGCGGCGGCATGGGCGTAAACCTCGCGCGCGCGGGCAATTGGAATGCCGAATTTGTTTTCGCTTTTACCGGTGGCGATTTTGGCATGGGTTTTGGCGTCAACATCCGGGTTCACCCGAACGGCGATCTTGGCTTCAACCCCCATCGACGTTGCGATCTCAGAAATCACCGCCATTTCGGGTTCGCTCTCGACGTTGAACTGGCGAATCTGCGCCTCAAGCGCTGCGCGGATTTCATCACCGGTCTTGCCAACACCGGAAAAAACGATCCGATCCCCCGGAACACCAGCGGCCAGAGCACGGGCCAATTCGCCACCCGAAACCACGTCCATCCCCGCGCCTTCGGCGGCCAGAGTGCGCAAAATCGCCTGATTGCTGGCGGCTTTCATTGCGTAGCACACCAAATGCGGGCCCCAATCCAAAGCCTCATCAAAGAGATGGAAATGCCGGGTTAGCGTTGCTGTTGAGTAAAGGTAAAACGGCGTGCCCACTTGCGCGGCAATTTCCTTGACCGGCACATCCTCGGCCCACAACGCCCCTTCGCGATAAAGAAAATGATCCACGCCCGTCTCCTGTCCTGCAGCCGTTCCCGCTTAGCGCATCCCAAAAGGCGAAAAAACCCTTGGTTTTCTTCTTTCCGAAAATATCCCCACCGGAGGCTCCGCCCGCAACGCAAAAGCCCCGGCTCATCTAGAACCGGGGCTACTCACTTTTTTGGCAATCTTACTGGGTTGTGTCTTCGCCCGGTCGTATCGGCGCGCCATCTGCGCCACACCCGGCGAGGCTGCAGGCCGACAAGGCCAACAGCGCCACAATCATCACTGTCTTCATTTAAGCACCTCCTTCCAGCGGGTCACTTGTTCGCGCACCCGCGCTGGGGCTGTGCCGCCATAGCTCATCCGTGAAGCGACCGATTTATGCACCGTCAGAACGTCAAAAATCCCGTCGGTGATCGCCGAATTTTCCGCCTGCATGTCTTCAAGGCTAAGGTCCGGCAGGTCGCAGCCTTTGGACTCGGCCAAGGCGACAAGCGCGCCCGTCACATGGTGCGCATCCCGAAAGGGTAGCCCAGTTTCGCGCACCAGCCAATCGGCAAGATCGGTCGCGGTTGAGAAACCAGCCGATGCAGCACCTTCCAAAGCCTCGCGATTGCCGGTCATATCTTTGACCATGCCTTCCATCGCCGCCAAGGCCAGCATCCAGTTGTCCGCCGCGTCAAAGACCTGCTCTTTGTCTTCTTGCATGTCCTTGGAATAGGCCAGTGGCAGGCCTTTCATCACCATCATCAGTGCAACATTGGCCCCGAAGATCCGCCCGATCTTGGCGCGGATAAGCTCCGCTGCATCGGGGTTCTTCTTTTGCGGCATGATGCTTGACCCGGTGGAGAACCGGTCCGACAGAGTCACAAACCGGAACTGCGCGCTTGACCAGATCACCAATTCCTCGGCAAAGCGGCTCAGGTGCATGGCCGAAATCGACGCCACCGATAGGAACTCAATCGCGAAATCCCGCGCCGAAACCGCATCCAACGAGTTGGCCATCGGACGATCAAAGCCCAAGCTTTCCGCCGTCATATGTCGGTCAATCGGGAAACCAGTGCCCGCAAGCGCCGCAGCCCCCAAAGGCGATTCGTTCATCCGCGCGCGGGCATCGCGCACGCGGGATAGATCGCGCGCGAACATCTCCACATAGGCCATCATGTGATGCCCCCATGTCACCGGCTGCGCGGTTTGAAGGTGGGTAAAGCCCGGCATCACCCAATCGGCCCCCGCCTCGGCCTGATCCACCAGCGCGGAAATCAGGGCGAGCAGACCCTTTTCCGCCGCATCCAGCTGATCCCGCACCCAAAGGCGGAAATCTGTCGCAACCTGATCATTTCGCGACCGGCCCGTGTGCAAACGGCCCGCTGGTTCGCCAATCAAGGCCTTCAAACGCGCTTCGACGTTCATATGAATGTCTTCTAGCACCGTGGAAAATTCGAACTCACCGTTCTCGATCTCTGACAAGACCGTGAGCAAGCCTTCCCGAATGGCCTTTGCATCGCTATCACTAATAATGCCTTGGGCGGCCAACATGGCGGCGTGGGCCCTTGAACCGGCGATATCCTGTGCCGCCATCCGCTGATCGTATCCGATCGAGGCGTTGATCGCCTCCATGATCGCATCCGGCCCGGCGGCAAAGCGGCCGCCCCACATCTGGTTTGAGGAAGTATCCGACATGAGCTGTCCTTCGGAGGAAATATGAAAAATCTGGGTCTTGCGTTGCTGTATACTGCGACGATGGCGCTTGCAAATCCTGGCTTCGCTGATGTGGCGGCTGCGACCGCCGCGCGGACCGGCGATATGAAGAAACTAATCCTTCATTCCGAGCCAAAAACCCGTGAGATGGCCGACTTTATGACCTTTGAAGGGGAACCATTGAACCTATCCGATTGGCAGGGAAAATGGCTTGTGGTGAATTTCTGGGCCACATGGTGCGCACCCTGTCGCAAGGAAATGCCCATGCTTTCCGAGCTTCAGACCGAGATGGGCAGCGATACGTTTGAGGTCATCACCATCGCCACCTCGCGCAATCCGCCCCCGGCGATGAAGGCCTTCTTTGAGGATATCGGCGTCACCAACCTGCCGCTGCACCGCGATCCGAAATCGAAATTGTCGCGCGGCATGGGTGTTTTGGGCCTACCCGCGACGGTGATCCTTGACCCTGATGGCAACGAGGTCGGTCGCATGACCGGCGATGCCGATTGGTCATCTGACAGCGCCAAGGCCGTGTTAGCGGCGCTGATGGGGCCAGCGGAATAAACCGGCCAAGCATACGACCTAGAATCTCTATCTTCAAACCCGTCCCGGAACACCCGTTTGCTACAAGGGTGTCCGGACGGCTTTGACATATCATGACTTGTTCTTAGCTTTTTTACCGGCTTGAACAGGCCGATCGGCGTGTTTGCCGCCTGAACTGTTGAACGCTTGATACCAAGCCGGCTTTTGAGCTGGGTTCGCACCGGCGCGTTTTACCTTGGGTTTCTTCGATTTGGGCATTGTCCGTCCTTTTCAATTCCGCACAGACATAGAAGGAACGCCTCGGGATTGATACAGCTACCTTTTCGCAAGCAAGGTCGACGGGAGACGCGGCCAGTTTTTGGATGGCTCAAAATAGTACGGGGTGACCCGATGGCCACCCCGTTTCTCTGAGAGAGAGAATTACTTGAGGGCGATCATAATACGGCGCGTGCGCGTCTTGCGTTTGCTGCGCCCCTTCTTCCAACCGCTTTTTGCTGCGCCCAGCTGATCCAGCTGCATTGCGCCTTCGGCCATCAGACCATCCGCCCCATATTCCCAATAGCGCAACCCACCACGGGTGGCTTCGGTAACACGGGTGCGGGTTTCGATATAACCGTCTGAATGGGTTACGGTGAATTGGCATTTGCCCAACGAACGGTTGCAACGGTGCGGCGCATAGGTTGTGACCGCCCCGTCGATGGCAACGGTCTCGGTGACTTCACCGCGATCATTGACTTTGTAGCTGCCCAAAAACTCTGCGCCTTTGCCCTGCCCTGCAAAGAGATCAAACACATGACGTCCGCCATGGGATGCGCGCTTTACATGGGTCATGGCCCCGGTGCGATCCTTCATCACCATGACCGACCCCACACCCATCTCACCCGCGCGCCATGTAATGTCAGCAGACGCGATAGATGCAGTGAACATTGCAGAAAGACTAAAGGCCAGGGCGATGATCAACTTGCGCATTCTTGCTACTCTCAGGTCATGGGCCCCCACCCAATGGTTGATAGATTTGGGCGAAATCGGGGCACCACGCAACAGGTTTTTGCCACAATCGCCCTATTGCACCACGCCAAGGCGACAATCCAAGGCTATCGCTCAGGTTGTCGAGGCCCGGGCGACAATAGCCACCAATGTTCCGCCCAAGCCATGAAAGAACACACAGAATCAGGTGGCGGAATCGGCTTCATCTCGGTTCTGTTTTCGGCAATTTTGAACAATTGTGGCCAAACCAAGATGGCCACCTCCCCGGTTTACGCTACGACGTCTTTGACAATTTGGGGTTTTGGCTTGGAGACTAGAGCATCAGGAGGGGCCATGCCGTTATCAATTCTCGTGACACTTGTGGTTCTCGGTATCGCGGGCATCGCGATGCTGACCAAATGGCTTGGCATGTCGACCTCGAAACGGTTTCAAACCGAACAGGATGTCATCGCCGCTTGGGCGCGGGAGTTTCCCGAAACACCGGTGCGTGTCGTGACCCTCTGCCAATCAGGCAATGGCGCATTGGTGACAACCGCACAAGGGCCGGGCTTGGTTTGGGCAATGGGGGCCGATAGCACCGCCCGTTTGCTGTCCAAGGCAAACCTGTCGCCAACGGACACCGGCCTGCGCATTGATCTACCCGACTATAGTGCCCCGCATGCCACCTTGACCCTCACCAAAGCCGAGACCGCGCAATGGTCCGCCCTGATCGGAGCCTGCACATGAGCGATCTGACTTACCCTGATGTTGTCCAACTCGCGGTGCCGTTTTTCATCGCCGCCATTTTGGCCGAGCTGCTGTGGATCCATACGCAAAAACGCGGTGGGCGTTATGAAACCCGCGACGCCGTCACGTCTTTGATCATGGGGGCGGGCAATGTCGCGTCGGGCATTGCGCTTGGTTTTATCGCTTGGGGGTTTTTCACCTTTCTGTGGGAACTCACCCCCTTTGACCTTGGAACGTCGGCTTTGGTTGTCCTGCTTTGTTTTGTTCTCGACGATCTACGCTATTATTGGGTGCATCGGTTTGGCCACCGCGTCCGTTGGGTCTGGGCAAGCCATGTGAACCACCATTCAAGCCAGCACTACAACCTCACCACGGCGCTTCGTCAGACCTGGACCTACACCTTTACCTTTATGATGGTGGTGCGCGCGCCGCTTATCCTAATTGGGTTTCACCCGGCGATGGTTCTGTTCTGCGGCGGCTTGAACCTTATTTATCAGTTCTGGATTCACACCGAAGCGATCGGCAAAATGCCCCGCTGGTTCGAAGCCATCATGAACACACCGAGCCATCACCGCGTTCACCATGGTCGCAATCCGCGCTATCTCGACTGCAACTATGCCGGTGTCTTTATTATATGGGACAAAATGTTTGGCACCTTTGTCCCCGAACAGGACGATGAAAAGGTCGATTACGGCCTTGTGCATAACCTCGGCACTTTTAACCCGATCCGCGTGGCGTTTCACGAGTGGGTTGGCATTTGGAAAGACGTCACCCAACCCGGCATCACATGGTATGATCGCTGGATGTATTGCGTCGCGCCCCCCGGCTGGTCCCATGACGGATCGCGCGACACATCTGAGGCGATCAAAGCCAAGCATCTGGCAAAACACCCTCAAGATGAGGGGTCAGCAGGGTTTTCGTGACACCGGGAAGGTAAAATGGACTACGATCTTTGTCTGCGTTCGACATTCCTAGACTTGGAAAGTTGGGCTATTGTCCTGACTGGGTTCGCAGTTTCCGTCCTTTTGATGCGATTTGAGAAGAGGGGTTTGGCGATCACCTGCTTTCTCATCGGCCTCGTGTTGGCAACAAGTTGGGCCTATTTTTACTATGAACTGAACTGCGTCGAACTCCGCTTCTCTTGAAAAGGAAGACGCCCCCCAAAAGGCCCAAATTAATCGCCGGTAAGGCATTCCTGTCTTCCGCAGGTTAACTTTTTGGGGCAGGCTCACCCTGCGCACCATTGTTGCGAGTAATTCGCATCAAGCCCTTGTAACGGGTTCGTGAGGACCCCATATGCATTGTATACCAATGAATACACAATCTATCCGTTAGGAAACCATGTTCGATCAATTGCTTTCGGACGGGTTCATCCCGTTCACCATTTCGCTTGCTATTCTATTTGGCCTGATGGCCCTTGAACTTGTCTTTGCCTTGCTGGGGGCCACGCTATTGGGGGCCGGTGGCGACGGTGCTGACATTGACGGGCCCGATATTGATGGGCCGGATATGGATATTGGCGATCTGGACCTTGAGATTGATCTTGATGGGATGGATATCGACGCGGCCGATTTGGAATTGCCCAATTTTGCTGATGTCGAAATCGAGACGGACACGCCCGATGGTATTGGCAATACCGGTGGTCTCGCGGCATGGCTTGGCTTTGGCAAAATGCCAATGCTGATCTGGCTGGCCTCAATCCTGATGGCTTTTGGTATCACCGGTGTGGTTTTACAAAACCTCATCGCCGGTGTCTTTGGAGGTACTGCGCCCGCGTGGATCGTGGCCCTTCCAGCGGCTTTTGTGGCCATCTTTTTCGCCCGGCATTTTGGTGCGCTCTTTGCGCGTCTGATCCCGAAAACCGAAACCCAAGCCCTTTCTGAACGCCATCTTGGCCGTCGTCAGGGCGTTGTCACCCAAGGCACCGCCACCCGCGGTCGCCCCGCCGAGGTCCGTGTCACGGATCGTTACGGCAACATCCACTATCTGCGTGCCGAACCGCTTCGGGACGAGGCGCAGATTCCGCAGGGCACCGAAGTCTTGGTCCTGCGACATAGATATGAGGGCGGCTACCTATTGGTGCCGCTCCCCACCTGAATTTTTCAACGAGTTAGGAGACATAATGGATTTAACAACACTTCTCTTTCTGGTTGGCGCTGTTCTCGCCTTCCTTATCGTCCTCGGCCTTGTCTTGGGCCGTTTGTATCGTCGCGCCACACGCGAAGTCAGCTTGGTTAAAACCGGGGCTGGCGGCAAAAAGGTCATCATGGATGGCGGTGCGATTGTTGTGCCCTTGCTGCATGAAATCAGCCCGGTCAACATGAAAACCTTGCGGCTCGAAGTGACCCGCGAGGCAGAAGCCGCCTTGATCACCAAGGATCGGATGCGCGTTGACGTCGGCGTCGAATTCTACGTGTCGGTGCAGCCTACCGACGAAGGCGTTGCCCGTGCTGCGCAAACCTTGGGTGATCGCACCTTTGACGTTGATCAGCTCCGCGAGATGATCGAAGGCAAACTTATTGACGGTTTGCGGGCCGTGGCCGCGCAGATGACCATGGATGAACTCCATGAAAACCGCGCCGATTTTGTACAAGAAGTGCAAAATGCCGTTTCCGAAGATCTGACCAAAAACGGTCTGTCACTAGAAGCTGTGTCCTTGACCGCGCTCGACCAAACACCGTTCGAAGCGCTTGATGAAAACAACGCCTTTAACGCCGTTGGTATGCGCAAATTGGCCGAGGTGATTGCGACGTCGAAGAAGGAACGCGCCCAGATTGATGCCGATGCTCAGGTTGCTGTGCGCCGCGCCGAGATGGAAGCGGAACGCCAAAGCCTTTTGATCCGTCAGGACGAAGAGCAAGCCCGCATCGAGCAGCAGCAGCAGATCGAAACCATGAAGGCCGCCCAAGAGGCTGAGATTGCTGCACGTATGGAAGACTCGGTCCGCGAAACCGAACGCGCTCGGATTGCACGCGAGGAATCTATTCGATCGGCAGATATTGAGCGGGAACGCAAAATCCGCGACGCCGAAATCGCCAAGGAACGTGCCGTTCAAGAGGCCGAGATCGCCAAAGAGCGTGAGCTGGAGGTTGCCAATCAGGAACGCCAGATCATCATCGCGCAAAAGTCCGAAGAGGAAAGCCGCGCCCGCGCCTCCGCCGACCTTGCCCGTGCCGAAGCGACCAAGGCCAACGAAGCCGTAGTCACCGCCCAGCAGGTTGCTGAAGCGGAGCGGAAGAAGCAGATCGCCTTGATCGAAGCCGCCCGAGAAGCGGAGCGAGAAGCGACCAAGATTCGTCTTGCTGCAACCGCCGAGAAGGACGCCGCACAAGACCGCGCCGATGCCCGCCGCGAAGAGGCCCAGGCCGATGCGGATGCGCTGACCATTCGTGCCGAAGCCAAAAAGCAAGACATGCTGGCCGAAGCCGAAGGTAAACGCGCGATTACCGATGCCGAGAACGCGCTTAGCACCGAATTGATCGCAATGAAGGTTGAATTGGCCCGTCTCGAAGCGATGCCGAAAGTCTTGGCCGAAGCGGTCAAGCCGGCTGAAAAGATCGACTCGATCCGCATTCATCAAGTCGGTGGCTTAAACGGCGGTGCGTCGGGAAACGGCACAGGCGGTGATAAGCCGCCGGTCAACCAAGCGCTCGATTCCATCATGGGCATGGCCGTGCAGATGCCGGCGCTGAAAAAGCTCGGGGATGAGTTGGGTCTGACGATGGACGGTACCGTCTCGGGTCTGCTTGGTGACACGCCGCCACCGTCAGAGCCAGCTGCCGAAAAGGCGCCGGACACCGGCGAAAAACCAGCCGAAGACTAAACACCGAAAGGGCGGGATCATCCCGCCCTTTTCCGTTTTCAACAAAAATTTCACGCGGATGTCCATTGGCCGCGATCTCGTTCGTCATGTTGGTGAAGGCGCTGTTGCCTTTGCTTACACCGAAAGAGGAACTCATGACACTTTGGACACTTTTGCTTGGCGGGCTCGGCGTTGTTGCCATTTCCGCAGCGGGCACAATGCTACTCCCCCGACACATCCATGTTGAACGCCAAAGCACCCTTGCGACCACACCGGATGCAGTTCTGGCCCTCGCCACATCAACGCAGGGATACCAAGCCTTTAACCCCTACAAAAGCGTTGACCCCAATCTATCCATCACCCCATTTGGCCCGACAAAGGGCATCGGCGCGGGCTTTCACTTTGACGGCAAAGACGGCAAGGGCAGCCAGACGATCGCTGAAGTTAGCCCCTCTCATGTGCGCTATGACATCGATCTTGGTGCGATGGGGCAACCGGTCCAATCCATCCACGCCACCCCAACCAATGATGGAACCCGCGTGATCTGGCGCATGGATATGGATCTCGGTTTTAACCCCGTCGCTCGCGTGTTTGGGCTTTTCTTGGACAAGATGGTCGGTCAAACTTTCGACCAAGGGTTGGCCAATCTCGCCGCCGCCACCTGATTTCTTTTAAAGAGGACAATACAATGCGTTACACCTTCTTGCTATACACCGACCCTGCTGATCTTGCCGATATGACCCCTGCGGATTGGGAAGCCGAAAAAGAAGTCTACGGTGCCTATATCGGTGCCCTCAACGAGGCCGGCGTTTTTGTCGACACCGATTGGCTACAGCCGGTTCACACCGCCACCACCCTGTCGCTCAAAGGCGGCACAAAACAGGTCCAGGACGGCCCCTTTGCCGATACCAAAGAAACACTTGGCGGGTTCTTCGTCATTGACGTGCCCGATCTCGACGCCGCCATGGCATGGGCCGAAAAATGTCCGGCGGCCAAAGTTGGCAAGGTCGAAATCCGCGCCTCGGCCATGGGGTCAGAATGACATCTTCTGCCCGCGTCGCCGAGATGGCGGCGCGGGACTCCTATGGCCGATTGCTGGCCTATTTGTCGTCTCGAACCCATGACATTGCTTTGGCCGAAGACTCGCTTGCCGATGCCTTTGTTCAGGCGCTCGACCTATGGCCGACGCGCGGGGTTCCCGACAATCCCGACGCGTGGCTTTTAACAACGGCGCGCAATCGGCTCACCGATCGCCAGCGTCATCAAACTCAATTCCCGACCAAGGACGAAATCCCCGATATGCCCGCCGATGACACATCGCCCGGACTGTTTCCCGATGAACGGCTGGCGCTTTTGATGGTCTGCGCGCACCCCTCAATTGCGTCCGACCTTCATGTGCCATTGATGCTGCAAACCGTTCTCGGGCTTGAGGCCAAAACCATCGCCCGCCTGTTTCTTGTCTCACCGACCGCTTTGACCAAACGCTTGGGCCGTGCCAAGGCCAAAATCCGTGACGCCGGTATACCGTTTCATATCCCGGATGCTGCGGTTCTCCCTTCCCGCGCCACGACCATTCACGAGGCGATTTACGGGTTGCACGCCTATGATTGGCTCAATCCCGCGGATGATTTGGGCGACGAAGCCTTGTATCTGGCGGACCTCATGACAAAACTGATGCCCGAGAATAGCGAAGGTTTGGCCCTTGCTGCGCTCATCGCGCTAAGCCATGCCCGCGCCAATGCGCGCATTGTAAACCAAACCCTTGTTTCAACCGAAGATCAGGACACTTCGCTTTGGGATAGACGACTGATTTTCTATGGAAAACAAACCCTTGCGCGTGCCTACACCAAGGCCACTGTTGGGCGATTTCAGATTGAGGCGGCCATCGAAACCGTCCACATCGCGCGAAAGGACAGTGGTCAAACCGATTGGGAGGCCTTGAACAAGCTTTATTACGCACTGCTTCAAATCGCCCCGTCGCTTGGGGCCCTTGTTGCTCAGGCGGCTGTTATTGGTCGGCTGCACGGCCCCCAAGCTGGGCTAGATGCTTTGGACGCCATGCAAGGCCAAGCTGGAACCGGGTTTCAACCCTATTGGGCGGCGCGGGCCACGTTTTTGGCAGAGATTGGCCAGGTTGCTGAAGCAATCACATGCTTTGAAAAAGCTATCTCGCTTGCGACCGATCGCGCCACAATCACCCTGTTGACCAAGAGGCGTAACGCTTTGCATCACGGTTAACAAAAGGCTGAAATTAAAGCGTGGGCTGGCCGTCAAACCCTTCGAATCCACCGGTTGTTTCGACGACATCCGCCTCGAAATGGGCAATCATCGGCATAACCTCGTGCTCGATTTTGGTGTTCCAGACCGGCCCGTCATAAAAGCCATTCTTGATCGCCTCGCGCGCCTCAAGTGACGCAAAGGCCCGCATCCAATGCACCTTGTTCGGGTCATCCAAATCTCGCATTGGTCCAAAAACCAACATCCCGGCATCGCGCAACGCAGGGCGGTTAACCCGCTCAAAGTAATCGACAAACTCGTCACGACGGCCGGGATGTAGCGTATAGTGGCGGATTTCGATGATCATGCCCGACCCCCGGCCTTTTCATGTCTATTTGCAATAAGACCCGCTGCGATAGCTGGCGGTGTCAAAATGAAAATGATCCTTGTGGTGGCGATCCGAATTCGGCCCCAAAACGGTTCCGAATGGTCCACAGGCCGCCGTATGCATTTCACGTAGGGCTTTGCCTTTTTTGCCGCGCCCCCAATCGTTTAGGACCGACATTTCAGACCCATCCGCCAATTGCACCGCCGCGATATCAATCGCCTTGCCGCGCCCATGTTCCGAAATCTTGCCACCGGGCTGGTTGTTGCGTGTCCGACAGGAATAATGCGCCACCACCCGCAAACCAGACAGCCCGCCACCCTGTTTGCCAACAGCCGGGCGAACACCGTTGTTCACCCATGTTTTCAATGCCTTAGCCGTTTCACAATTGATTGTCGCCGCTTGGCTAAGCGGCACACCGGCCACAGATTGCAAACGAATTGCATTGTCCAAGCCACAGCCCGAAATTCGTCCGGGAACCTTGCCAACGATCTCACCCTGAAGGGCCGGATCACCACAAAGACCGGGGCTGGTTGCCTCGGGATCGTCTTGAGAAAACGCAGTGCTCAGGAATTCGCGCACCCCTTCAATATCGCTCTCCGCCTTAGAGCTCTTTTCCTCGCCACCACAGGCGCTTAGCGCCAGTAAAACACATGTCACCCCAACCCAATATTTCACCGGTCCACCTTTGCTCGGCCAAAATCTGGTGCATCTGTATCCTGACCGGCCTCAAGAATGCCACGGCGGATGGCGCGGGTATGGGTGAAATAGGCATGAAGCTGCTCACCGTTGCCGGTGCGAATGGCCCGTTGCAGCGCCATCAACTCCTCGGTGAAGCGGCCCAAAACCTCGATTGTGGCGTCTTTGTTGGTCAAAAACACATCGCGCCACATGGTCGGATCACTGGCGGCAATCCGGGTGAAATCGCGAAAACCAGCGGCGGAAAACTTGATGACTTCTTTGTCGGTGACACGTTTGAGATCATCGGCCACGCCAACCATCGTATAGGCGATCAGGTGCGGGATATGGCTTACGACGGCACAAACCATATCGTGATGTTCCGGGTCCATCCGTTCCGTATTGGCCCTTAGCGATTTCCAATATGTTTCAACACGTTGAACAGCATCCTCATCACTCCCTTCGGTCGGAACAATAAGACACCAGCGGTTGTCAAACAGCGAAGCAAACCCCGCATCCGGGCCGGAATGTTCAGTTCCGGCCATAGGGTGGGTGGGAACAAAATGTACGTCGCTTGGCAGGTGCGGCGTGATCACCTCGATCACCGTGCGCTTGACCGAGCCAACTTCGGACACCGTCGCCCCCGGTTTCAGATGCGGCGCGATTTGCTCCATCACCGGGCCCATCGCCCCAACCGGAACGGCAAGAACGATGAGATCGGCGTCTTTCACCGCCTCTTCGGCGCTATCACACACGTTATGACACAGGCCCAAACGCCGCGCCGTATCGCGGGTTTCTTGTGACCTAGCATAGCCTGTGACATGGGCCGTGCTCCCGGCGCGCTTCATCGCCCAGAACATCGACGACGCAATAAGGCCAAGCCCAATCAACGCCACGCGTTTGTATGGTTCACTCATCTGGCACCGGCCTTAAATTGCCCCACCGCATGGGCAACCTGACGGCAGGCCGGTTCGTCACCAACCGTGATTCGCAAGCAATTGGGCAGGCCATAACCCCCGACCTGACGGACGATAAGCCCTTGAGTTTGCAGATAAGCGTCACAGGCTTGCGCTTCTTCCGGAGAGCCAAAGCGCGCCAAAACGAAGTTCGCAGTTGAGGTATCGCATTGCACCCCATGCTCGGCCAATGCCTCGGACAGCCACGCCCGCAAACGGGTATTTTCGTCCCGGCACTTGTTGGCATAGGCGACGTCACGTACCGATGCCTCGGCCGCGGCAAGCGCCGTGTTGGACACGTTGAATGGCCCGCGCACCCGGTTCAAAACATCAATCACCTCACGCGGGGCATAGCCCCAGCCGATCCGCAATCCACCCAAGCCATATAGCTTGGAAAAGGTCCGGGTCATCACAACATTGTCGCGCATTTCAACAAGCTTGGCCCCGCCGTCATAGCCGTCGACATATTCGGCATAGGCCCCGTCGAGAACCAACAACGCTTGGTCTGGAATCCCTTCGGCCAGACGTTCGATTTCAGCCATGCCAATCATAGTCCCAGTCGGGTTATTGGGGTTGGCGATGAACACAAGCTTGGTATTCTCGGTGCACCCTTCAAGGATCGCATCCACATCGGTCACACGGTCGCGCTCTTTGACAACAACCGGCGTCGCCCCGGAGGCAAGCGCGCATATCCGATACATCGCAAAGCCATGTTCGGTATAGACAACCTCGGCCCCCGGCCCACCGTAGGCTTGGCACAGGAAGGTGATGATCTCGTCCGAACCGGCCCCACAAATGATGTTGTCTGCCTTCAAACCGTGAACCTCGGCTAGCGCACTGCGCAGCTCGATATGATCCGAGGACGGATAGCGATGCAGCTCATGCACACAGCGTTTCACAGCCTCTTGCGCGGCTGGGCTTGGCCCGAACGGGTTTTCGTTCGAGCTTAGCTTGATCACATTGGAAACCCCGTCGAGATGCGCCTTGCCCCCGACATAAAGGTCGATGTCCATGATACCTGATTTTGGCTCAATCTTGGTCATATCCGTCTCCTATTGAAAACGTGCTTACCCAAGCGCTTGCCACATGAAAAGCGGCAAAGCCCTGCTATGACATTGCGGCTTGGCAATATGTCCTATTTGCACAGGGTTTTGTACCGATTGCCCCCATCAAGGGGTTACACCACGACATCCATCGCCGTCTGGTCTCCAACGCCAAAGACCCGCTTGTAGCGGGCGATTTCCTCGGCCGGGCCCATGGCTTTGTTCGGATTGTCCGACAATTTCACCGTTGGATGGCCATCGGCCTTGATCGCCTTGCAAACCAGACTGAACGGCGCAAGACCGTCGTCTGGCGCAAGTCCTCGGAAATCATTGGTGAGCAATGTACCCCAGCCAAAGGACACGCGAACGCGGCCTGCAAACTGTTGGTACAGTTCCAAAATTTTGGTCTCATCCAAACCGTCCGAGAAAATCACCAGCTTTTTGGTCGGGTCTTCTCCACGCGACTTCCACCAATCAATCGCGACCTCTGCCCCGGTTGCAGGATCGCCACTATCAATACGAATACCGGTCCAGCCAGCAAGGTAATCCGGCGCATTGCGCAGGAACCCTTCGGTGCCATAGGTGTCGGGCAAAATGATGCGAAGGTTGCCGTCATGCTCTTCGTGCCAATCCGCCAAAACATCATAGGGTGCCCGCTCCAACGCCACGTCATCCTTAGCTAAGGCCGCGTAAACCATAGGTAATTCATGGGCATTGGTACCAATCGCCTCAAGGTCGCGGTTCTTGGCGATTAGACAATTCGACGTGCCAACAAAACTATTGCCAAGCCCCTCGCCCATCGCCTGAACGCACCAATCTTGCCACAAAAAACTATGTCGCCGACGGGTGCCAAAATCGGCAATTCGCAACTCGGGAACAGCACGCAATTTTTCGACCTTTTCCCAAAGTTTGGTCATCGCGCGGGCATAAAGCACCTGTAATTCAAACCGGCCCATCTGGTCTAGAACCGATCGCCCGCGAAGCTCCATCAAAACCGCCAAAGCCGGAATTTCCCAAAGCATCACTTCGGGCCAACTGCCCTCAAAGGTCAGTTCATATTGGTCGCCCACCCGTTCCAGATTGTAGTTCGGCAACCGCATGTTCTCGAACCACTCCATGAAATCTGGGCGGAACATCTGGCGCTTGCCATAAAACGTATTGCCGCGCAGCCAGGTGCTTTCCCCCCGGCTTAGAGACAGTGATTGGATATGATCCAACTGCTCGCGCAGCTCACCTTCATCAATCAGGTGGGCCAACGGCACATGCTTGGATCGGTTGATCAGGCTAAAGGTCACCTGCGTGTCGCGATTGTTGCGAAACACAGATTGGCACATCAACAGCTTATAAAAATCCGTATCAATGAGGGACCGGACGATCGGATCAATCTTCCATTTGTGGTTCCAAACGCGTGTGGCAATGTCGGTCATACCCGGCCCTCTAATTTCACCGTTTGGTTAAAACAATTGGTTGCGCCCTTGGCAAGCCCGGCTCAGCCTCGAACCCTTGGCTTCTTCTTTCTCAAAATGTCCCGAGGGTTCTCGAGCTTGCCTCGGGACGGGGCTGCGCCACACACCCGCCCGCCGCAGGCGCTGATCGCAAGATCAACCCGCACCTTAAACCGGCACCTCGGTAACGTGTTTGACTCGGCTGAGCGCGAAAATCGTATTGGTGCCGGACACGCTGTCATGTTCCAGAACCCGACGCATCAGGATTTGTTCAAAATCCGCCATGTCCCGAACTAAAAGATGCAAAAGGTAATCCCATTCGCCGGAAATCGAATAGACTTCGACAATGGTTGGTTCCAACTCCATGGCGCGTTTGAATTCCGCCCGTGATGCCGCGTCCTGCGCTTTCATGCGCACTTGGCAAAACACGTCCATCTTGCGCCCGACACTTGCCGGATCGACAAGGCGCACATGCCGACCCAAAATCCCGGCCTCTTCCAGCGCTTTGATCCGGCGCCAACAGGTTGCCGGTGATGTGTTGGCCTGACGTGCCAAATCCGCCATCGAGGCCGAGGCGTCACGCTGCAACAAATCAAGGATGCGTTTGTCGAGATCAGTCATGTGATTGAGTTCAGTCATGTGAGCCACATTACTGAAATATGACTTTCACTTTCAACCATCCTCCGCACCATTTTGAACAATCAAACCTGCTATACTGGTTAAAATTCCCGGACGCGCGGGCAATTCGCCCTTTTGAACAGACCTCAAGGGACCAGCATGACAGATCAAACGCCAATCCTAACCGACTACGAGCTTACGGATCGCTACACCAAAACCAAAGGCCGGGTGTTTTTGACCGGAACACAAGCGATTGTGCGGATCGCGTTAGATCAGGCGCGGCGCGATCAGGCCAACGGGCTGAACACACGCGGTTATGTGTCTGGTTATCGCGGGTCGCCTGTGGGGGGCATTGATCTGGAAATTGGGCGAAACGCCAAATTGGTCGCCGAAGCCGGGGTCGAATTCCTCCCGGCAGTGAACGAAGAATTTGGGGCCACCCAAATGATCGGCACCCAACAGGTTGAAACCGACCCGGACAAGCAAGTCGAGGCGGTCTTTGGCCTCTGGTACGGCAAAGGGCCGGGCGTGGATCGCGCTGCGGATGCGCTCAAGCACGGCAACGCCTATGGTTCGTCCCCCAAGGGCGGCGTATTGGTTGTGGCCGGGGATGACCACGGTTGCGTCTCGTCCTCCATGCCGCATCAATCCGATGTCGCCTTCATGAATTTCTTCATGCCAACCGTGAACCCCGCCAATGTGGCCGAGTTCCTGCCCTTTGCCGAATGGGGTTATGCCTTGTCGCGGTTTTCCGGCATGTGGGTTGGGTTCAAGGCGATTTCCGAAACCGTTGAAAGCGGCATGTCGTTTGAGTTGCCCGACGACCGCGTGTTTGAGGACCCGGAGTTCACCCCACCCGCCGAAGGCTTGCACTATCGCTGGCCCGACCTGCCCGGACCGCAGATTGAAGAGCGGATGGAGGCCAAAAAGAACGCCGTGCTTGCCTTTGCCCGTGCCAACCCAATTGACCGCGTTGAGTGGGGGCATGATGAGGCCCGGTTTGGCATTGTCACCACCGGCAAATCCCACCTCGACGTGCTAGAAGCGCTGCGTTTGCTTGGGATTGATGAGGCGCGCGCTGCGGATCTGGGTTTGGATATCTACAAGGTCGGCATGGTTTGGCCGCTTGAAGACGTGGGTGCTTTGAAATTCGCCTCAGGCAAACAAGAATTACTGGTGATCGAAGAAAAGCGCGGCATTATCGAGAGCCAGCTCAAGGAATACTTCTATGATTTCCCCGGTCAAAAACCCGATCGGATGGTTGGCAAACGGGATGAGAACGGCAATCGCTTGATCCCGTGGACGCATGAACTTGGTGCGGTGATGCTCGCCAAAATCATTGCGGCGCGGCTTGATCTGAACTTTGATCTCAAGCTCTCTGACACGGCCGAAAGCATTGTGCCTGCTCCAAACCTTATCGCCGTCGACGGGGCGGCACGCACGCCGTATTTCTGTTCGGGTTGTCCGCACAATACATCAACCAAGGTGCCCGATGGGTCGCAAGCTATGGCCGGGATTGGCTGCCACTTCATGGCAAGTTGGATGGATCGAAACACCACATCGCTTATCCAGATGGGTGGCGAAGGGGTGAATTGGGTTGCCCGCTCAAAGTTCAATGGAAACAAGCATGTTTTCCAAAACTTGGGTGAAGGCACCTATTACCATTCCGGGTCATTGGCAGTGCGTCAGGCCATCGCGGCGGACACCAATATCACCTATAAAATCCTGTTCAACGATGCGGTGGCGATGACCGGCGGCCAAACCGTGGACGGCCCGATTGAAGTCAAAGCGATCGCCAAATCCATGGTGGCCGAGGGGGCCGTCAAAGTTGTGGTTGTGTCAGATCATCCCGAACAATTTGACCGCGCCGATTTCCCATCGGGGGTCGAGATTTTGCACCGCTCGGAAATGGATCGCATTCAACGGGAATTGCGCGACATTCCCGGCACTACGATCCTGATTTATCAACAAACCTGCGCCACCGAAAAACGCCGTTTGCGCAAGCGTGGCAAGTTGGAGGACCCAAAGAAATTTGCGGTCATCAATCCACTTGTTTGCGAAGGGTGTGGCGATTGCGGAGTTGAATCCAATTGTCTTAGCGTTGAGCCCTTGGAAACCGAATTTGGTCGCAAACGTCAGATCAACCTGAACTCCTGCAACAAGGATTTCACCTGTGTAAACGGCTTCTGCCCTAGCTTTGTGACCGTCGAAGGCGGCACGTTGAAAAAGCCCAGCGCAGATGGCCACACAGCAGAGTTTGAAACCCTCAAGGCCCGCCTGTCCCCCCCGGAATTGCCGAGCCTCGACACGCCCTACGACATCCTTGTCACCGGCGTAGGCGGCACCGGGGTTGTGACAGTTGGCCAATTGATCGCAATGGCCGCCAACCTAGAAAGCAAAGGCACCAGCGTTCTGGATTTCATGGGATTTGCCCAGAAATTCGGCCCGGTCCTAAGCTATATTCGCATGGGCAAAACCGAGGCCGAGGTCAATCAGGCCCGTACCGAGCCAAGTTCGGCTGATGCTCTGATCGGCTGTGATCTTGTGGTTAGTTCATCCCCCAAGGCTTCGGCCACCTATCGCAAGGGGCATACGCGGGGCGTGGTGAACACGGCGCTGATGCCGACCGGCGATTTCACCCGCAACCGCAATGCCGATCTGCGCGCAAACGACCGGTTGAACCGCATAGCCGCCGGCATCGACGGGCAAAGCCTACGCAGTTTGGATGCCAATGCCTTGTCCGGTTCTTTGATGGGTGACACGGTCTACGCCAATGTGCTGATGCTTGGTGCGGCGTGGCAGGCCGGACTAGTTCCGCTAAGCGAGGCCTCGTTGATGCGGGCGATTGAGCTAAACGGAGTTAAACCAGACCAAAACAAAGCCGCCTTTACATGGGGTCGGATTTTTGTCGCCGCGCCCGATGCCGTTGCCCGCGTCGCCGATCTTCCTAGCACGCCGGTTTTGTCCTTGGACGAAATGATATCGCGCCGGGCCGGGTTTTTGACCGAGTATCAGGATGCGGATTGGGCGCATGAGTATCGCCGCGTGATCGATCAGGTAAAAGAGGCCGAAACCCGCGTGTTGGGTCGTGCCGGTGATCTCTCCGAAGCAGCGGCCAAAGGTCTGTTCAAACTGATGTCCTACAAGGACGAATATGAAGTTGCGCGGCTGCATCTGGAAACCGGGTTTCTTGAGGGGTTAGAGCACCGATTTGAGGGGGATTTCGCCATTAAACACCACCTTGCCCCGCCACTTTTGTCGGGAAAATTGGACGCCCGTGGACGGCCAGTTAAACGCGCCTTTGGCCCATGGGTTCGGGTGGGTTTCAAAGCTTTGGCCCGGATGAAAACCCTGCGCGGCGGGGCGCTTGATGTCTTTGGGCGCACGGCGGAACGACGGATGGAACGCGCCTTGATCGAAGAGTATCGCGACCTTTTGCAGCGCCTGACAAAGGGGTTGAACGCGGATAACCATGTCGAGGCCGCTCGCATTGCCGGTTTGGTCATGGATATTCGCGGCTTTGGCCCGGTCAAGGAGGAGGCCGTCACCAAGGTACGTGCAGAGATCGACACCGCAATGACGGCGTTTTGAGGAGGGATCATGTCGGACACAATCAAGATTGAGGATCATGGCGTTTGGGTAGAGATCACCCTGAACCGCCCGGACAAGCTCAATAGTTTCAACGAAGAAATGCATTTGGCCCTGCGCGCCGCCCTAGAAGCTGCGCGCGACGGCGGGGCGCGGGCCGTGTTGCTAACCGGGGCCGGTCGCGGGTTTTGCGCCGGGCAGGATTTGGGAGATCGTGACCCAAGCAAAATGACGGGCAAGCCGGACCTGAGCAAAACCGTTCGCGACTTCTATGCGCCTTTGGTGCGGCTGATCCGGGGTATGAAACTGCCGGTGGTTTGCGCCGTGAACGGCGTCGCAGCGGGGGCCGGGGCCAATCTTGCTTTGGCCTGTGACATCGTTTTGGCCGGTCACGGTGCCAAGTTCATTCAGAGCTTTTCCAAGGTTGGGTTGATCCCGGATACCGGCGGCAGCTGGCATTTGCCGCATCTGGTCGGCGAGGCGCGCGCCAAGGGGTTGGCACTGACCGCGATGCCTTTACCCGCGCAAAAGGCGGCCGAGTGGGGGCTGATCTGGCACGCTTATCCCGATGCCGATCTAATGGAGGAAGCGCGCGCGTTGACCTCACAACTGGCCAACGGACCGACGCTTGGCATGGGGTTGACCAAGATGTGTATTCAAGAGGCCGCCACGGCAAGCCTGTCAGACCATCTAGAAACCGAGGCCGATGCCATGAAAACCTGTGGCGAAAGTGATGACTACGCCGAAGGTGTGGCGTCGTTTTTGCAAAAACGCGCGCCCGAATTCAAAGGCCGCTGATATGCAGGACAAGGATTTCACCGGATCGGACGGCAGTGGCATTTTGGCCATTCGCACCATTGCAATGCCCGCCGATACCAACCCGTCCGGTGATATCTTTGGTGGCTGGCTGATGGCGCAAATGGACCTCGCGGCCTCGAACCTCGCGGCGCGTTTGGCCAAGGGGCGCGTGGCGACAGTTGCGGTTGAAGCGATGCATTTTCGCGCGCCCGTACAGGTTGGCGATGAAGTCACATTGACGGCAACCTTGCGATCAACCGGGCGCAGCAGCATGCGTATCCATGTCGAAGCTTGGGCCCGACCGATGCGCGAAGAAGCCGGAACTACCGTAACAGACGCGGATTTTGTCTTTATCGCTTTGGATGAGACGGGAAAACCGCGCGACCTGCCGGATTAGACTTCGTAAAGCTCAAGCGGCAAACCGTCGGGATCGGCGAAAAACGCAAACCGTGCGCCGGTGAATTCATCGACGCGGATGTCTTCGACGGCGATGTCATGGGTACCCAGATGCGTGACCACCGCATCAAGATTATCAACTGCAAATGCAAGATGGCGCAGGCCCCGAGCCTCGGGTCGCGACGGGCGAGCAGGCGGGTTTGGGAAGGAAAATAGCTCAATCTGACCTCCATCCGGAAGAGCCAGATCAAGCTTCCAACTATCCCGCTCGGATCGGTGGTTTTCGGCCAGCACAGACAACCCCAAAATGTCACAATAGAAATGCTTCGACACGCCATAGTCGCTGCAAATGATCGCTGCATGATGAATGTGTCTTAACATAGCGCCTCTGTGCCTCGCCCCGGTTCAGGCATGACACAAATCACATCCACCTCCAATGTTTCTTCTTTCCCGACATATCCCGGAGTGAATTGCCGCGTTGTGGCAAGAGGGGCTAGCCCCTTTCACCGCGCCCCCTTTCAAGGGCGCGCAATCTCACACAAGCTAAACCTTAGTGACTTGTTCCTTCTTCGAAGGTGATCTTGTTCCAGACATTGTATTTGCCCGACGGTTTGCGCATGGGCAGGCGCTTGACGATTTCCAATGTTTCCGCGTCATAAACCAACACCTCGCCATCATCCTCCCAAACCGAAACCAATGCGTGGCTACCGTCTTTGGTGAACTCCACATGGGCAACGGTCGCGCCGGGAACGGGACGCATGGATTTCACAATCTCAAGCGTTTCTTTGTCGATGATGTGCATCACATCCTTGTTCGGACCAAAGAACACATCCGCCCAGACATATTTGGAATTCTTATGGCTACGCATAAAGAAACCAGGGCCTTCGGTCGGGATGGTTTTGACAGTTTTCCACGTCTCCATATCTATCACCGAAATGGTCGCGTCTTTGAGGTGCGGGGTGGCCATCACGGTGCTGTCGCCGTGTTGCCAAGTAATGCCAGAGCCAAGATGCGGCATGCCGGCCAGCTCTAGATCCGCAACTTTTTGACCGATCACGAGGTCGATCACCAAGCCATCTTCGCCTTTGCGCGAGGCACCCATAACGTATTCATAGGTCTGATCGAAAAAGAAATCGTCGAGGTAATCAGGCGTGGTGATTTTACGGATCGGAAAGCGTGTGTCCTGCGGAACCGGCCCTTCGATCTTCCAATCATGCGCCAATCCGCCGGCAAAATAGTTCAGGTCCGGGTGCTTGCTATAGGAGACTTCCCAAATTTCCGGCACATCCTTGAGCGCGAGGACAAAGCTTTCGCGTGGGGGGGCCTGATAGACGGCGGAAACCCGGCTCGGCGTGCCATCTTTGCCTTTGACGTCATGCACTTCGGCCACCGAAAGATCATCCGTTGATAGGATGGTCAGCGTGTTGGGCAGGTAGTTGGCCACCGCCAGCCACTTGCCATCGCCGCTCATCGCGATGTTGCGACTGTTCAAACCGGCGCGGACACGGCCCACCTGTTTCAGCGCCCAAATATCGTACTTCTGCACCCAACCATCGCGCGACATGATGAAAACGAACCGACCGTTGGGGTCAAATTTCGGTCCGCCATGCACCGCAAACGGCGTGGCAAAACGGTCAAGCACCTCAAAGGTATCCCCATCCAAAACCGACACATGGTGATCGCCGGTTTCGACGGCCAGCGTGATGTTCATCGGATCAGAGGACCAAACCGGCGCGTCTACCGACGCATAATCTTCGTCCATCACCCGACTGGCCATGATCTGCTCTTCGCCCCATGGCGGCACGGCCTCTAGCGGCGTTTTGAGGTAGGCAGCCAGTTCGGCGATACGCTCTTCGCTCAGGTCTTCGGAAAAACCCGGCATCTGGGTGGTCACACGACCGTCGCGAATAACCGCTTCGACCTTGGGGCCGCGCATACGTTTCAAGGTTTGTGGGATCAAAGCCGGGCCGGTACCGCCAAGACGGTTGGCGTCATGGCAGTCGGAGCAAAACTCAACATAGTCGGCACGCGGATCAGCCTGTGCCAGTGCGGCAAACGACATTGACGCCGCAAGCACGAAGGTAAGAGAACGGATCATAGTCATATCCCTTTAAAGACCGGTGCGATGCGCACGCGCGGTAAAGAAGATTCCCGAGGGGCTATCAGCCTCGAATTCACCCATTTTCTCAAAGCTTTGGGTGTCATAGATCGCCACTTTTCCGGCATCCCGGACGCTTAACCAAACCTCGTGACCACGCGGGGTGAACTCCATATGGAGAACCGCCGGACCGGGTTTGAATTCATGCACGACTTGTTTTGTCACGGTGTCGATTACCTGAATGGTGTCGTTGTGCGGGTGGGCAAAGTTGACCCAAACCTGCCGCCCATCTGGGCGCGCCATTGCGAAAACCGGTTGGCCATATGTCTTGGTGCGCCCGGTTTCTTGCAATGTGTCGGAATCGATCCAGAGCACTTCGTGATGACCCACCGCAGGCAGGACAAATTCGCCACCGGTATGCGCCCAACCTTCGAGATGGGGCATCTTGTAGACCGGCATTTCTTCTTGTCCGCGGCCATAGTTGGGCAACACCCGGATCGGCTCCGGTTTTTCGGCCCAAAGGTCCAGTGCGGTTAGCCCATCTTCGCCAAACAATCCGGTGATGTAGGTGCGGCCATTGGCGGTCACCAAGGCATCATAAGGGCGATCGCCCATATCGGGGATTTTGGTGATGTCCGCCTTACCCGACGACATATCGGCGATCCAAGTCTCACCGGTATCCCACATGGTAAAGACGAACTTAGAGCCGGGTGCGTCAACCAATCCGATGGTTTTACTATCGGTTGGAATATCGGCGACCAACACCAGCGTGTCGGCATCAAAAATGCGCACGCCGCCGGGTTCATAATTAGAGACAGCGACCAATTTCCCGTCATCGGAAATCGCGCCACCGATGGAATTGCCAGCCTGGACCACACGGTTTGCGATCTTGCGCTCGACAATATCGACCTTGGTCAATCCGCCATCACGGCCAAAGACATAGGCAAAACGTTCGTCAGAGGAGTAGACAAGGCTGGCATGAGAGAGATCGCCAAGCCCCTCGATACGTTCCAAAGAGGCGCGTTCGGATTGGTCGACCAACAAAACAGAGCCGGTGGCGCGTTCGATGATCAGGCCAAGATCGCCAGTGGCGATTGTGTCTGCGGACACAGAGGTGCCCAGCGCCAAAGCAAGGGCGCAAACGGTGTTTAGAAGTCTCACGGGGCTTCTCCTTTGAGAAGATATTCAGCAATCCAGGCCGCTTCGGCCTCGGTCAAAAGGGGGCGCCAAGGGGGCATCGGAGTGCCGGGAACGCCGTCAAGAATGACGTCTTGGAGAACGCCGATATCGTAGTGTTCAATGGTTTGCGGGCGGATGTCGGGACCAAGCCCGCCTTTGAGCGTCAGGCCATGACACGAACCGCAGTCTTGGATCACAAAACGCTCTAGTGCGACCGGATCAATGGGATCGGCCAACACCGGCGTCGCCAAAAATATGAGTATGCTCAGAAGCTTAGCCATGTGCGGCGACCTCCGCCGCCTCGTTTTCCAACGGCAGCCCTTGCGCGCCATAGAGCGACACAACCTTGCCGATGATAAACAATGTTGGGGGTTTCAGCCCGGCATCGCGGGCATCGGCGGCGATATTGGCGAGGGAGGACACCATGCGACGCTCATCAACGCTTGTGGCTTTGGAAATTGCCATAACCGGGGTCGAGCCGGGTAGGCCTTCGGTCATCAGGCCAACGGCAATCTGACCAATATTTGCAACACCCATGTAAACCACCAGCGTCGTATCAGGGTTGGCGAGCCGCTTCCAATCGAGGTCGAGATGCTTGTCCGCCTGACGATGGCCGGTGACATATTGTACGCCGGTGGCCAGCCCGCGATGGGTCAGCGGCACACCAGTGATAGACGATGCCCCTTGCGCTGCGGTGATCCCCGGCACGTATTCGATCTCAATCCCTTGGGCTTGCAAAATCGCCGCCTCCTCGGATCCACGGCCAAAGATCAAAGGATCACCGCCTTTGAGGCGGGCAACGCGATGTCCGGCCTGGGCCTCTTCGACGAGGATTTCGTTGATGCGATCTTGGGTAACGGCGTGGCATTGCGGCATTTTGCCGACAAACACCATCTTCGCATCCGGGTTGGCCATGGCGATGATTTCATCAGACACAAGCCGGTCATAAACAACGCATGTCGCCTCGCGCAAAAGGCGCTCGGCTTTGAGGGTCAAAAGCTCTGGGTCTCCGGGGCCTGCGCCAATCAGGGATACTTTTCCGGTCATATGTCGTCTCGCTCGTCCTATTGGATGGCTATTGGCCAAGCCTGTCCCCCAGACGACCATCGAAGACGTGCGTCGATTCGTGTGTCGGTCGGCGGGTGAAGCTCGGTCCGGTATGTGGGTTATAAAGTGGGGCAGCAGAGGTAGCTTTACCTTGACTAAAGTTAAGCTCCGGCGGGTTTTGGACACGCCTGCCTCTCTTCTGTGCAACCTAACCTGCCGTTTCGAACTGGACCGAATAAACAGACAGGACGGGTTAGGTTGGTTTTGATCGTTTCAATAAAATGGGTGC
Source organism: Pelagimonas sp. (assembly GCF_058892305.1). NCBI lineage: Bacteria > Pseudomonadati > Pseudomonadota > Alphaproteobacteria > Rhodobacterales > Roseobacteraceae > Pelagimonas > Pelagimonas sp. Next base: position 20,536 of record NZ_JBZXVN010000022.1, on the reverse strand, counting down.
CCCCTTGCAGGCAACATTTTGACTATGTTGAATCTTTCAAGTCCACCAACTCACGGTTCACCCCGCTCACAAAGCGCTTTTGACTGCGACGGAACGCAGGTCTTTCGATTTGGACCAAAAACTGAAAGCGCGTTTTAGATGATGTCTGAACTCACAATTGTCTTGAGACGTCTAGCGATGAGATCACTCCCGCAAAGTTCCAAAAAACCTTCGGACCTCATTGGTGCCTGTTGATATAATGTGGGAAATATGCTCGCTATAAAGAGGTCTTTTGTCTGCATCTTTATAGGGAAAATTATGCATAAAGTATTTTTACCAATCAGCCTGACTGCTGCAATGCTTGGCTCTGCTGCCTACGCTGAAACCGATGGTCACGCTGTTTCTGACGATATTATCGCGGCGCAACGTGCAGCATTGGCTGCTGCGACTGATGGCAAGGGTTTTGGACCGCAATCTCCGCGTGACATTGATGTGTCTGATGGGGCCAACAAACGGGTTTTCGGCTCTGCGCCAGCCGTTGATGCAATGATGTTGTGCGACATTCACTTTCACGAAAACGCCGAGCACAGGGGCGGTCAGTTCACAACCTTTGCTGGCAATGGCGATGGCCAAGGCTACGGCACTGGTTTCAAGTATAGCGGGGAACTCACCGACGCCGAGCGGGCACCGATTGACACGCCTGTTGGTAAGAGCGAACACGGTGACCTCGTACCCGGAGATACGATCGAGATTCATTTTGTGCACTCGACCGCGCAAGCGTCTTTGGGCAATGGCCTTGGTACTTGCCTAAGCGACTCCATTGGCAATCCTCAACTACGCGTAGAGACGGTTGTCGCCGTTCTTGTATCCGAGGGCGGCGCAGATTTCACCGAAATCGCTCAGATCGAGAAAATCGACGGATTGAACCAGGTGCCCAACCTACCAACAGATTTGGGTCAACCGGTTGTTTATGAAGGCTCGACCACCGGCCCCGGCTACAATGAAAAAGCGTCACCTTTCCAAGTTACTTGGAGTGTCCGCCCTGAAGTGGCTAAGTTGAATATCGGTTCTGTTGGCGCGTGGTTGAAGGACAACCCGTTTGGTGAAAACCACGCCCACGGTGTCCGCAACCTGGTGACCAACACCAACTTGTTGTCGCCGATCAACTGATCTTGAAATTCAATCAGGGCGGGTTTTTATGCCTACCCTGATTGGGCCAGTCGCGGCCGTGAGTGTGGTGAAACCAATTACTCTTCGACCGTGACCATACCGATCATCTTCTGTGTCTCCCAGTGCGGCCCACAAAGGTAATTTTGGTCACCCGGAACGAGAAATGTGAATTCGATGAATTCCTCGGGAAAGGCACGGTCGGACTCGGGGTTACTGCCGACTTGGACAGAATGACTTGTGCGTTTGTCGACATTGACCCAACGCACGGTGGTGCCAACCGGCACAGTGATGTGCGCAGGGCAGAAATTGTATTTGTACATGGTGACAACGGTCAGCCCGTCGGCTTCGGCCGAGGGTGCGCCGAACATGTCGACATAGCGTTCCTCGGCTTCGGCACAGATTACGGCGGGGTCTTTGGACCCGCGCGCAAAAACAGGAACAGCCGCGCTTAGCGCAGCCACAGCAAGTACAGAAATAGCAAAAGGTTTCATCAGGGCCCCCGGTTCGAAATCAAAGGGTGCTGCGGCTGGGGATACCAGCCGCAGCAGATGTTTTATTGACCTACAACGTTGATCATCGCATCCGCGTTGTCGAGTCCGAGGCTGGTATTCAGCGTTACGTGGTGGAAACGTGCCGATGCGAAATCATCGTGGATCGCAAAGCCAACTGTGTAGGTTTTGCCGGCTTCTAGCGGCACATCACCGGGCGCACCCGAAACCAGTTTCCGCGAGAATGTAACGGTCCACATGCCGTCGGCCCCTAGCGAGGCTTCGGCCGCCATGTCACCCTCATTTTGAACACGACGCTCAAGAAGGTAACCATTGGCCGAAGACCCATCCGCATAGACACGCATCAAATCCATGAACGTCCCGTCCTTAAGGTATTGTTCAATCGCTTCCGCTGTTTGCATTTTGTCCCAGCCACCAAGAATGGCACCACGACGGCCCTTGATCTCGATCTCTGTCCGGCTTTCGCTCAGATACTTGGTGATTGTACCCGTCGCCTGAAGTTGAGCAGCGACATCGGCGTTGGCGGCAATCGCCTCGGCACCCGGATCGGTTGGCATATAGGTGTTGTCGGCGTGACAGGTCGCCCAGCAGCCCACTTGTTCACCCATTTCGATTCCTGTGCCGGTGATCATCATCGCCACTTTGATCTGGTTGTCGGGGTCCATTTTGCCACCTTCAACGAAGGGCGCAGGATTGTGCCCGCCGTCTTCCCATTGCAGACGGAAATAGACGTTTTCGCCGTCATGGGTGGCTTGGATCGTCGCCGGGATGGTGCCGCGCTTGCCCGGAATCGGGGTTGGCTCAAGCTCATCCTTTTTGCCACCGCCACCTGCAACGATTTTGTTGCCGATCGCGTCCAGTTCAGCCGCGTGACAGGTTGTGCAGGCATCGCCACCTTTGGTCAACGGACGTGCACCACCGTGGGTTTTGCCGTTCTGAACCCATTCAAACGAGGCTTGGCCCGGGTAGAACAGGGTCAGGTCGGTTGAACCAGCGGCACCCCAATCAAGGTCAGCGCCGATACCTGGGCCTGCCGCCGCGGACTCATCCACCTTGCCAGCCATTTCAGCCTCAACAACGGCGCGCTCATCTGCACGGGCAGCCTCAACCGCGGCCAATAATTTGGCGCGATCCGCTTCCTTTTCTGCCTTAGCGGCAGCGGCGTCTTCGGCCTCTTTGGCCTCAACGCGCGCGAGGCTATCTAGATAGGCCTGTGGCACTTCACGGATAAACTTCGGATTTGGCGCTTCGAGCGTCGCGAGATAATCTTCGTCGGCCCGATCACGTAGGTCGAGGTGTGCAATACCTTTGTGGCAATCAATACAGGTCTGACCCGTTTTCATGGCGTTCAAGTGTTGCTGACGCGCGCGCGGCTTTTGAAACTCGGGCATCATCGACTGGAAGTCGTGACAGTTACGACATTCAATCGAATCCGTCTTTTTCATCCGCTCCCATTCGTTCATCGCCAAATGCAAACGCTTGGCATCAAACTTTTCAGGCGTCGAAATGGTTCCGGTCAACTTGCCCCAGACTTCGCGCGACGCTTTGATCTTGCGAATGATCTTGTGGGTCCAGTCCTTGGGCACGTGACAGTCGGAACACACGGCCCCCACCCCGGACCGGTTCACGTCGTGAATGGTGCCTTCGTATTCGGTGTAAACATAGTCGCCCATTTCGTGACATGAGACACAGAATGGCATGGTGTTTGTGGCTTCCATGGCGGTGTTGAACCCGCCCCAGAAGATAATACCGGCGGCAAAAACGCCGGCGACAGCGGCAATAGGCATTCCAAAAAGGAAGTACCGTTGCCAGATCGGCTTTTTCTCATCGGGACCGTTATCGGTCATGTCCTGGCTCCGTTTTTAGCTGTTTGCCGGAGTCGCCCGACAGATTTGCTTAGGGATGCAAAAAGGGGCAGGCGCATGGCCCGCCCCTTATGTGTCGTTTCAAACCATCACTTAGGTGACGTGGTTCGAACGGTTGTAGACGTTGAATTTACCGGTAGGCGCATAGAGCCCTTTGACGCGGCCAATTTCTTCCAATGTCTTCGCGTCAAAGATCACGATCTCACCGTTTGGCTCAAGCGAGTCAGACAGGTTCCACTTGGAGACCCAAACTTCGGTCCCGTCCGCGTTGAATTCGAAGTGAACAGCGGCGCTGCCTTCGTCTTCTGTGATCTGGATGGTCTTGACGATTTCACCAGTCTCTTTCGAGATAACCTGAACAGACTGCTGAATCTCTGGCTCTGGGTGCTTGGTTTGGTCAGCCCAGATGTAGTCAGAGTTCGGGTGAGTCCGAACAAACAGGCCAGCGCCGTCTGTTTCAGTCTCGTAGCAGACTTTCCATGCGTTGTCTGGGTGACCAGCTGGGTCATTGCCCCAAACGGTCACGGTACCAACGCCCAAGTGTGTGGTACCAGCAACGGGGCCACAGTTCGGGTCAATCCAGTTCGCGCCAGGACCGGGGTGCGGCAGAGCAGCAACGTCGATCATCGCTTCGAGCTTGTGGGTTTCAGTGTCGACAACAACCATTTTGTTCGACGCGTTCGCGGCGATCTGGAAGTAGCGACCTGTTGGGTCAAAGAACCCATCGTGCAGGAACTTGGCGCTATCAATTTTGTCGATGCTCAGGTTGTCGAGGTCGGAGTAATCGACCTGCCACAGCTGACCAAGTTCTTTCACAGCAACGATCCAAGTAGGCTCGTTCGGTGTGGTGTAGATCGCCGCAACACGGGCTTCTTCGACGTACTCACCGTCGACGTTTACGCCCCGTGTGGAAACAACTTTGACCGGCTCCATAGTCACCGCGTCAACAATCGCAAAGTGAGGAGGCCAGTAGCCGCCACCGATGACGTATTTGCCGTCGCCGGATACAGCCACGTCACGTGCATCATACGCGATTTTAACTTCGGAAACCAACATCTTGTCTGGAGTCTGCCAGAGGTCGATCTTGGTCATTTTGCCATCGCGGCCCATTGTGTACCAGAAGCGACCGGGGTTTTCGGGCTCTTCGATTTTATGGTGCTCCGACGCCTTGAGAACGTGTACCGCATACCCGGTTGGGATGTGGACCAGAACTTCTTTGGTGTCGCCGTCTACAACAGCAACTTTCCCGGCATCACGTTCGATGACGACAAAGAAGTTTTCCCAATTGCGGCCATGCATAGGCTCGGTTGGGTAGTCGGCTTCTTCGACGTAAACCTTGCGGGTTTCCATCATTTGCGCCAGCGACATTTCTGGCGGCTTGGGCGGATCCATCTGGATATAGGTCGCCATGTCTTTGATTTCTTGCTCGGTCATGATGTCCGAGAAGTTGTTCATGCCGCCTTCGGTACCCCAGGCGATAATCTTTTCAAGACGCTCCTGGCCGAGTTTCAGCGTACCGCTGACAGTTTCTGTGCCGTCTGCTGCTTTCATCTTAACGACAGGCTCGAGGCTCTTGCCTGTCGCGCCTTTACGCAGAACGCCGTGGCAGCCCGCGCACTGTTCGAAATAAAGTTGTTTCGAAGCTTCAAAGGCTTCTTCGCTAAGGGTTGGACCTTCGGCGAATGCGGGCATAGCAACGCTGCCGAGGATCATGGCAAAACCTGCCCCTAGCGCGCCGCGTACTTTCTTTTGGGTGATTCCAAGTGACATAATCACTCTCCGTTTGCTTGGTGAGGCAAGCGGAAGATGCGCTTATGTGCTGAGTCTCGTCTTGACAATTGTCAATGGGACTCACGAAAAAGCGAGCCCGCGTCATTTCATCCACCTCTCATACCCCTTATTTAAAAGGGTATTTTGGACGTCTGTTTACGTTTGGCCTACCAACCAATCATGCAATAGCCGTACAAGTTTTGGACGACGAGGTTTCCGCGGCGCAACTATGTAAAAGCCATTTTCAATGGAAAGATGGTCCGGGAAGGGTTGGCATAGCCGGTCCTGCTGCAATTCCGCTTCAACAAAAGCGCGGGAGGTTAACGCGACACCTTGTTTTGCAATGGCCGCATCAATCGCCAGAGAGGTCTGGCTTAAATTCATGATCTTCATATCGGGCACGGGTCCTTCTTTGAAAACACTCTGCAAGAACAGCGGCCAAAGCCCATGAGCATCCTGTAACAAGACATGGCGGACAAGGTCAGAAGGAGTTTTTATCCGTGTGGGACCCTGTAGAAAATCAGGGTGGCAGACAGCGATCAAATCGGTGGGAAACAATAGGGTAGACGTCAATCCGGGGAACGGTGGTTTGCCCTGCCGAACGGCAATATCCACCCCGTCGGTTTGGAAGTTCGCCGCACTGTTTGAGGCGTCGATACGCACCCTTAATTCCGGGTGCGCCGACGACAGATCACCCAGACGTGGCACCAGCCAGCGGGTGGCAAAAGACGGTGTTGTACTAATTGTCACAACTTCTTCTCGCGGGGCGAGGTCTTGGGTCGCATCCGCCATCAAATCAAAGGCGCGCTGGATGGACGGCAAGAAGCGCCGGCCCTCGTCCGTGAGGCTTAGGCCGCGCGCATGACGATCAAAAAGTTTGACCTTCAACTGCGCTTCGAGGGCACGGACATGTTGGGCCACGGCCCCTTGTGTCACCCCGAGTTCTTCGGCAGCCTGTCGGAACGTCAAATGCCGCCCGGCCGCTTCGAAAGCTTTGAGGGCATTTAGGGGCGGAAGGTTGCGCATCTTTAACCCATTTGTCGGGAGATTTTCTACAGCGTTAAGGCAGAAATACTGATTGGTCAAACCCACCCTGTCAAACCATTCTCTCGATCACCCAAGGATCAGGAGACTACCATGTCAGGGCAAAAAGTAGCCATCATCACCGCTGGCGGTAGCGGCATGGGGGCGGATTCAGCAAAACGTTTGGCGGCGGACGGTTTCAAGGTTGCGATCCTATCGTCCTCCGGCAAGGGTGAAGTGCTGGCGACCGAATTGGGCGGAATCGGAGTAACCGGGTCAAACCAGTCCAACGACGATTTACAAAAACTGTCGGATGTCGTGATCGCAAAATGGGGCCGCATTGACGTCTTGGTCAACTCTGCCGGACATGGGCCGCGCGCTCCGATTTTAGAGATCACCGATGAGCAATGGCACATCGGTATGGACATCTATTTCCTCAATGCCGTGCGCGCGACACGCATCATTGCACCGCAAATGATTGCGCAAAAGTCCGGCGCGATCATTAATATTTCGACCTTTGCCGCCTTTGAGCCGAGCCCGGTTTTCCCAACATCCGCCGTGATGCGCGCCGGATTGGCCAGCTATACCAAGCTTTTTGCCGATGAATATGCCGCCGATAACGTTAGAATGAACAACGTTTTGCCGGGCTTCATAGACAGTCTTCCCGAAAAAGAAGAGTTCCGCAGCCAAATCCCGATGGGTCGTTATGGAAGCTCATACGATGAAATCGCGGCCACTGTGGCGTTTCTGGCGTCTGACGGCGGGGCCTATATCACCGGGCAAAACATTCGCGTGGATGGCGGTGTCACCCGAGCGGTCTAAACCCGGTCTTTGACCAAATGCGTTAGGGTTGCGCCGGTTTCGTAATAGACTTGGCGTAGACCGGCATGCGGAATGCGATGGTGTCGTGTTGGAACCCGAGGCAAGACAGACATATCATTTGAAATCAAGGCTTTGGCCATGGACATTCCAAACACGGTGCCCGGACCAATCCCACGCCCAGAATACCCAAAACTAATCAACGCCGTATCATCCAATTGCAGGATCTTTGGCAAATATTCTTCGGTCATGGCGATACGTCCGAACCAAGTCTGTTGAAGCGACGTTCCCGCCAGTTGCGGAAACATCTTAGACAATTTGCGTTTGAGCCACGCCAAATGCGTACCTTGTCCAATATGGCCCAACTGCCCCATGCCGCCGATAATCATGCGCCCAGCGTCATCCAAACGCCAAGAGGACATAACCATTGCTGTATCCCAACATCCTTCTTTTCCAGGCAGGATTTGCGCCAATTGGTCCGGGCCAAGCGGGTCCGTTGCGGCTTGGAAGTAGTGGACCGGAATAATCTGGGGGGTTTGCAGCCCTTGGATCGGTATCGCGTAGCCGTTGGTGGCGACAATAAGGGCCTCTGCTGTTATCCGCCCTTGCGGAGTTTGTATCCGCCATGCACCGCCGATTTTCTCAATATCGAGAGCAGCAGAGCGTTCATGCAGAATTGCCCCCGCGTCCTGCGCCGCGCGCGCCAATCCAACGGCATAGGCCAGCGGTTGAATGGTTCCGGCGCGTGGATCGAACAGCGCGCCAAATACCAGATCAGACCCAACGCGCGCCCGAGCCTGCGCCTTGTTAAGCAATTCCACCGGAGCCCCGCGGGCGGTCAATTGTGTAAATCGGTTTTCCAATTCTGCCATGCCAGCCGGGGCATGGGCACAGTGCAGTGTCCCATTTTGCACCGGCTCACAGGCGATACCGTATTGGTTGATCGTGTCAAAGACCCGGCCCGGAGCCATGCCCAATATGCGAGTAAGACGCTCACCAGCTTCAACCCCAAGGGTTGCGTTGATGTCATTCGGGGGAAGCCATAACCCAGCATTTGCCAGGCCAACATTGCGCCCAGAACCGCCAAAACCGATTGTTTCAGCCTCGATAACCCGCACGGAAGTACCCGACTTGGCAGCTTCTAGAGCAGCCGAAAGCCCGGTATACCCGCCGCCAATTACCAACAAATCTGTGGTGACTTCTGAGGTCAGGGCCGGGGCCATCACCCGTTCAGCACAGGTGTCGTACCAAAGACTATCGGAAATGTTGGATGTCATCTGGTCGCCCCCGAGTGATTTGCGAACATTTTCGCTTGGTCCAACGGTTTTGCCCAAGACCTAGAGTTTTTCCTATTGAAACCATCTCATTTTAGTATGAGTTTTACTTTTATGATCTCACAACGCCGCTTTTTACCATCCATCTCTTCGCTATTGGCGCTCGAGGCCGTGTCGCGCCTTGGCAGTGCATCCGCCGCAGCCAAGGATCTGTCCTTGACTCAGAGCGCTGTAAGCCACCAGTTGAAGCAGCTAGAAGCCCAAATGGGTGTCGACCTCATCGCGCGTGATCGGTTAAAGCTAACCCTGACTCCCGCCGGGCAAGAGTTCGTTCAAGAGGCGCGGTTCTTGCTTGAGCGACTATCGCAGGCATCAATCAAACTTCGCGCAAACCCGATGGGGGGCAGTTTGAACCTGTCGATTTTGCCGGCCTTTGGGTCACACTGGCTTGCGCCAAAGCTCAGGGATTTTATTCGGCTCTATCCGAGCGTGTCAGTTAACTTGCAAACGCACAACCTACCGTTTTCATTCGATAATAGCCCATCCCATGCCGCTATTCACTATGGCACACGCGACTGGCCGGATGTGAATTACCTGCAGCTTTTGCAAAACTATGTGGTTCCGGTTTGTGCACCTGGCTTTTTGAATGGCCCGACGGAATCCGCCCAAACTCTTTTGTCTCATTCACTTTTGCATCTCGAAACCCGTCCGGACGCTTGGGAGCAATGGTTTGAACACTTGGGGCACCCGGTCTCGGGCCTAAGGGGAAGTTTATTTGACCAATCCTCGACGATGTCGCAGGCGGCTGTTCACGGGCTTGGAATCGCCCTGTTGCCAACCTTTTTGGCGCAAGAGGAAATTGAGCGGGGTCGATTGGTTTTGGCGTATGATGGTCCGCCGATTTCCTTGGGCGAATATTTTCTCGTTTGGCCCGAACGACACCCGCAATATGAGCCGTTATCACATTTTCGGGACTGGCTGACACGACAAAGACTTGAGAAAAACTTATGAGTTATCGTCTCCCTTCTTTCAGTCATCTGCGCTGTTTTGAGACTGCTGCCCGGCACCAAAGCTTCACCGCTTGCGGAGAAGAGCTTGGCATGACGCAAAGCGCAGTCAGCAAAAAGATCAAGGAGCTTGAGATCGAACTGGGGTTTGATTTGTTCCAACGTGTGGGACGTGGAGTTGCGTTGACCACCGCCGGACGAAAGCTCTCAGCGCGCTTGACCCATGACCTGACGCAAATTCAAGACACCCTGCGACAAGCGACCTCTGCTGGGGCCGGAAAAGACCATTTGTCAATTGCCACCCTTCCGACATTTGCCAACCTGTGGCTGATACCGCGCCTGCCGAAATTCACTCAAACCTATCCCGAAATAGAGCTGTCCCTCGCGACCCGGTTGGAACCATTTGAGTTTGAGCGCACCAAATTTGATCTTGCCGTGCATTATGGGACCGACAACTGGCCGGGAGCGAAAATGACCTATTTGTTTGGTGACAAAATGATCCCCGTTTGCGCGCCCACTTTTAAAAACGCGCATCCGCTTCACAAGCCCGAACACTGGGGGCAAGCACCCCTGTTGCACCTAAGCAGCCGCGCCGATGCGTGGCCCAATTGGCTTGGCAAAGCTGAAACCAGCATCCGCGACCGTCGTGATGGCACGTATTTCGACCAGCATTCCATGGTGATCGCCGCCGCAAAGGCCGGATTGGGGGCTGCGATTGTCCCGTCGAGCATGGTCGCAAACGAGTTGGCCATGGGTGATCTTGTCCAAATTCCCGGCCCGGAATTGGCCACGGAGAAAGGGTACTATCTTGTACGACCTGCCGGTCAGGCCCGCGACGCCGTGATCCAGTTTGAAGCATGGCTAAAAACGCAGGTCGAGGATAGCTAATTCATTCATTTTTGGAATGCTTCTAGTCGCTATTCAGTTCTAAACCTGCAAGGTTACGAACATTAGATGTTGTTGAAATCCCATTTTCGAGAGGCTTGGATGGACCGCGCAGATATCGTAGACACAGCATTTCGGACACGGTTGGCGGCCGGGGATTTTCCGCCGGGGATTCCCGCTCAGGGCCCACTTGGCGAAAAAGACGCCGTCGACATTTTTCGGGCCCAATGCCTAAGTCGAAATCTTGATCGGCGGTCTCGAAAAATGCAGGCCGAAGGGCAGGGATTTTACACGATTGGATCATCCGGGCACGAAGGGATGGCCGCGGTGGCGGCGGCCTTGCGACCCACGGACATGGCGTTTTTGCACTATCGCGATGGTGCTTTTCAAACGATGCGATCCTCGCAAGTGCCCGGCACCGACGCGACCCGAGATATGTTGCTGAGTTTTGCAACCTCTTCCGAAGACCCGATGAGCGGTGGGCGCCACAAGGTTTTAGGATCGAAATCTTTGGCCATACCGCCGCAAACCTCAACAATCGCCAGCCATTTGCCCAAAGCCGTTGGCGCGGCATATTCGATTGGCTTAGCAAAACGGCACCCGCCTGAACATCAAGAATTGAGCAAAGATGGCATTGTGATGTGTTCCTTTGGGGATGCCTCGTCCAATCATTCCACGGCCCAAGGGGCGATCAATTCGGCCTGTTGGGCGGGGTACCAATCCGCCCCTTTGCCTTTGCTATTCGTGTGCGAAGACAATGGAATCGGGATTTCAACGCGAACTCCTAGCGGTTGGGTGGCGGCGAACTACAGCGCCAAGCCCGGACTGAAGTATTTTTACGCCAATGGCTTGGATCTTTTTGACACCTACCGTGTCGCCCAAAACGCGGCGGACTATGTCCGCCATCACCGCAAGCCGGCCTTTCTGCACATCTCGCTTGTTCGCCTCTACGGGCACGCTGGCTCTGATTTGCAGCAGGCCTACCTCAAGAAAGAAGTCTTTGAAGGCTGGGAGAGCGATGATCCGCTACTCCATTCCGCCCGCCTATTGATCGGCGCGGGCGTTTTGACGGCTGATGGCGTTTTCGACATTTATCAAGAGACAGAGGATCAATGTACCGCGGTGGCCGCCGACGTGGTCAAACGACCGCGATTAAAAACAGCATCCGATGTTATGGCATCTATCATCCCGCCAAAGCGCATTTGTGCGCCAACAAACGGCCCGTCGCAGGAGGCGCGACAGGCAGCCTTTGGCCCGGATTTCAAACAGCTAGATAGCCCGCAACCACTGTCACGCTTGCTAAATTGGGCGCTGACCGACCTCATGCTTGAACACGATGAGATCACCATGATGGGCGAAGATATCGGGCGCAAAGGAGGTGTTTATGGGGTCACACAAAAGTTGATTGATCGGTTTGGCCCTGGCCGTGTGATTGATACCTTGCTGGATGAGCAAAGCATTCTCGGACTGGCCATTGGCATGGCGCACAATGGTTTTGTCCCCATGCCGGAAATCCAGTTCCTAGCCTATTTGCACAACGCCGAAGATCAACTGCGCGGTGAGGCGGCGACCTTGCCGTTCTTTTCCAACGGTCAGTTTAGCAACCCCATGGTCCTCCGAATTGCCGGACTAGGCTATCAAAAAGGGTTTGGCGGACATTTTCATAACGACAATTCATTGGCCGTTTTAAGGGATATTCCGGGTGTGATTATCGCCTGTCCCTCACGCGGGGATGATGCCGCCATGATGCTACGCGAATGTGTCCGATTGGCCCGAGAAGAGAACCGGGTGGTGGTTTTTGTTGAACCAATTGCCCTATATCCGATGCGCGACCTTAATCACGAAAAGGACGGAGAATGGATGTGCGCCTATCCTGCCCCGGACCAACGGATCAAACTGGGAACAGTTGGGATAAAGGGTTCCGGCCCTTTGGCCATTCTGACCTACGGCAATGGCCATTACCTTAGCACTCAAGCCGCGATTGACCTACATGATCAGGGTATTGAGACACGGGTGATTGATATACGCTGGCTGGCACCGCTACCCGTCGACGGAATTTTGGACGCCCTTCAAGGTGCACAACACGTTTTAATCGTCGATGAATGTCGCAAGACAGGAAGCCAATCCGAAGCTCTGATGGCACTGCTGGGAGAACGTACAAACTTGACGCACGCCCGGATCGCCGCCGAGGATAGCTTTGTCGCAACTGGGCCGGCTTATGCGGCCACAATGCCCTCCCGACAAAGCATTGTGAAAGCGGCAAAGAATCTCATGACATCATGAGGAGCGAGACAAGACTTTTCTGCGTTCGCCCCGAAATCACCTAGTAAAACAGACTAAAGTTTATTGCCAAGGCAGGAGCCTCCGGACGCGAACCTGTCGCGTCCGGAGAGGTTTTAGTGCGAGAACTTCTTAATCTCACCGCTCTCAAGACGAGACGTGTATGAGCTCAACTCTTTCTTCACCAATTTCATAAGGAAATAGAGGCAGAAGATATTGACCACAGCCATCGCAAAGATCGCGGCGTCTGAGAAGTCGATTACCGGACCAAGCGACGCAGCCGCACCGATGACGATAAAAATGCAGAAGATGATCTTGAACACGAGTTCTGAAACCTTGCTCTCTCCAAACAGATACGTCCAGGCTTTGAGGCCGTAGTAGCTCCAAGAGATCATTGTTGAGAACGCAAACAGCACAACAGCAACCGCCAGAACAATTGGGAACCAACTGATGCCCGACGCGAACGCCGCAGAGGTCAAAGCAACACCGGAGTTTCCATCAACGGTCGCAATCGCATTTCCGGCTTCGTTGAGCATGTAGTTGCCTGTCTCGGGGTCAATGATCATCTGCTGTGAAATGACAATCACCAAAGCCGTCATTGTACAGATCACAACCGTATCGATCAAAGGCTCAAGAAGAGAGACGAAACCTTCTGTAATCGGTTCTTTTGTTTTCACAGCAGAGTGCGCGATGGCCGCCGAGCCAACACCCGCTTCGTTGGAAAACGCCGCACGTTTGAAACCCTGGATCAAGGCACCAACCATACCACCAGCAACACCAAGGCCAGTAAAGGCACCGGCAAATATCTGGCCAAAGGCCCAACCGATTTGATCATAGTTCACGATCAGAATGACCAACGCGGCACCAACATAAAGGATACCCATGAATGGCACGACTTTCTCAGTGACATTGGCGATGGATTTTATCCCGCCAACGATAACTAGAAACACAATTGCCGCAAACACGAGGCCAGTTATCCAACCGGGATAGTCCCCAACAATTCCTGAAATCTGGGCATGGGCTTGATTTGCCTGAAACATGTTCCCGCCACCAAGAGCACCCAAAATACAGAAGATAGAGAACACTACCGCAAGGATTTTCCCGCCAGGTAGACCCAACTCATTGAAGCCTTTGGAAATATAGTACATCGGGCCGCCGGAAACGGTCCCGTCTGGATATTCATTCCGATATTTTACACCCAACGTGCATTCTGTGAATTTCGACGCCATTCCCAACAGGCCTGCAAGGATCATCCAGAATGTAGCACCCGGCCCGCCAATGCCGACGGCCACCGCAACACCGGCAATATTTCCTAGACCAACTGTGCCAGACAAGGCCGTTGCCAATGCTTGAAAGTGGCTAACTTCACCCGCATCATTCGGGTCAGAATAGTCACCTTTGACCAATTGAATGGCATGTTTGAAATAGCGAAACTGGACGAAGCCAAAATACAGAGTGAAAATTGTTGCCGCAATAACAAGCCACATCACGATCCAAGGAAAGCTGGTCCCGGGAAAGGGGGCGAAAATTGTGGAGACAAAAGGCCCTGTTAAATCTGCGAAAACCTGGTTGACTTTGTCGTCGATCCCCATGGCCTCTTGTGCGACGAGTGGGGTTGATACCAAGGTGGCCAGAGCTATGGTCAGGCCGAAAGCTGATGTGTTTTTCATTCTCATTCCTATCCGACAACTGTTACTGGCACACTGGCATGCATCACGAGGTTCTGTGTCGAGCTTCCGAAAACGCGTTTTGCAAAACCGTCAGCAGAGGCGCGGCCCACAATAATCTGCGAAGCGCCATTTTCGAGTGTAAGCCTGTCCAGCGTCTCCGCCACATCGCCGTGCCGTACAATTCCACGCGCATTAAAGCCTGCGTCTCTCATGGCGGTTACGGCCGGCTCGACGATGCGTGAGGTTGCCAACGCGATCTCTTCTTCGCGTCTCATATGCCGCTTGGCGTTTTCCTCAGCAGTTTGAAAAGTGAATGGCGACCATTCGATCACGTAGATGGCGATCAGCTCGCAGGATCCAATTTTTGCCGCAAGCTCCTTGGCAAAGGTGAGCGCACGCTCACCCGTTTCCGTTCCGTCCAGTCCAACAACAATTTTAACTGTCATGGTTTCCTCCCAATTCGTGCTTTCCCATTTGAAGAGGGTGTCGCCCTCTCCTGAAGAGGATCAAAGGACCCAAAGATCGCTTGCTCACCCCACATTAAGTAATAGTGAAAATCACTAGCAATTGTTGTTAAATGTGGGTATTTAGAAGGCAATATTCGCGAAAAGCGGATATTCTATAGGGATTATAACCAATGTCTGGTGATTTAGATAAAATAGACCAACGAATCCTCTCGGAGCTAGAAGCAAACGGGAGGCTCTCGATCGTTGATCTGGCGATGCGGGTAAATTTGACGAATACCCCCTGCTCTGAGCGCGTCAAACGCCTAGAGAGATCTGGTTACATCAGCGGCTACCAGGCCGTTTTAAACAAATCTCAAATGGGTTTGGGTCATTTGACAATTGTTCAAGTTTCCCTTGCGGCCACCGCCGGCGATAACTCCCTTGATGCTTTTAACCGTGTTGTCCGAAACATTCCTGAGGTCGAAAGCTGCCTCATGGTCGCCGGTTCGTTTGACTATTTGTTGACCGTGCGAACCAGAGACATCGCTCATTTTCGTAACGTCCTCGGTGACAAAATAAACAAGCTACCCGGCATTCATCAAACCAACTCGTTCGCAGTCATGGAGGTTGTTCTCTGAAGACTTAGAGAACCTATAACCTCTTGATACAATGCCCTTCTTAGCATGAACTATCGCGCATTTCACACATGGTCCATCACGAAAGGCCTTGGCTCTGTCGGCCTCCGTTCCGAGGGCTTCGAGGCAACAATTGATGTTCATGGCCTTTTACGCAGAAGCACACATGTACTTTCTGGTTCTTTGGGCGACCTCTATCCCTAAACGACTGGTTCGGGATTTCGTCCACTATCCCAACTTAGCTTGATCCATTGCGTCCATGCATCGTTTCACAACAGCGGATGAATCCAGAACCAAAACAGAAACGGACTTTTTGTCTGCGGAGCTGTGATTCAAGCAACCCGCGACATCGTCGATAATCCGTTGACCGTTTTCTTGGCGGTCCATTGGCTGCAGCTCTGCAACGCTATCAACACTCGTCATAATGATTTCATCAACGGAATCGACGAGGATGCCATACTTGCTATCCTCATGCCTAAAGATCAGAACCTTCTGTTCCTCAACCTTTTTCGGTGGCATCCCATAGAGCAAGCGTGGATTGAATAGAGTGATCAACTCCCCTCGCAGGTTGATTATCCCCTCGACGAACTCCAAGGAAAACGGCGGTTCCAACAGCTGTTCGGGTCGGTTGATCACTTCGCTGACACAGTTGGTATCGAGCGCGAATTTCTTTTCGAAAGTGAAGCGGATGTAGGTGCGCCGTGTCGCAACAACTCGGGTTGAGTCATGACTATTGGCGCGCGCGTCACCCGGATAGATTTCCTGGCAGGCCTTCGCAATCTCCACCAATTCGCGATCAGAACGCAATTTTCCTTGGTCAAGCATCATGACGATTTTGCCCTCATCATTGATAAGGCAGCCGCCGACGTAATCGCCACGCGGCAATGCCAATTTGGCAAAAGGCAGTACATCATCACGGAAATAGGGAAGGATACTATCAATCGAGAACACCATCAGACCAATAAGACCATCAGTTGTCTCAAGAACCACCATTTTGCGTTCCTTGGGAATAGTTTCACCCAATCGAAACACAGCACCATCCCCGAGAAACGCGCGAAAATCGACCACGGGTAGGATAACGCCGCGCAAATTGGTGGTACCTATGACATTGCCACTTGCAAACAATGATTGATCCACTTTGGGCATCTCGCGGATTTCTTTGACGTAACGCAAATCAATGGCGCAGGTGGTGTGGCCCGTTTGAAAGGAAATACAGTTGCGACGTTTGCCTTTGGCAGATTTCACCACAGCCTGATCGGACGATTTTCTGGCACGCGGAACCCGATCAAGATTCAATAGCTCATAAGGGTCCAATAATTGAACAAGCCGATTCCCCTGTTCAAATTTCAGCACCCCTTTGATCACCACATCACGGGGACCATCTTCTTTGGGTTTGAAATTGACCCTCGCGGCCTGGTTGCCGCTTAGCACCTCACCAGTGCGGTCAAACACCAAACCAATGCAAAGGTCGCCATATTCAATAATAGCGACTTTGCGCGCAGAAACGTGTTCTTGATCAGAAAAATCCAACAAAATGCGCAGATCCACAATGGGAATTATCTGACCACGCAAATTGAAAAGACCAAGCATAAATGGCGGAGCCAAAGGTACCGGAGAAATATGCCCCGGTTCATTCACCACCTCTTGTACCGCGGAAACTGGTATCGCGAATTCACTCTCTCCGATCAAAAAAGACCCATAGATTTCATCCGTGGCTACACGTTTTTGTACAACCTGTGCTCGGCTTACATCGGGCTGATCCACGGACTTGGTATCATCCCGCTGAGGAGCGGTATTTGTTTGTTCCAATATCATCGTTGAGGGTCCAATCTTGGAATGGCCGAAACAGTGAATTCGCCGCTGGTGCAATCAATGGTTATTTGCCGCCCAAGCATGCCACCAACATCCTCATGAATACGCCGCATTCCCGCTTCACGTAGAGCTTTGTATGCAAATTTGGAGTTGATCCGGCCGACCATCCGACTTGGATCTGCGTCTTCAGGAAGGGTCATATTTGCTCCTCCGACAACAATACCTTGAAGCCTGCGCATCTCTCGTTTGTCCAACTCCATAAGATGCATCAAGGAGTGGATTGCTTGATCAACATGTCGGCCACCAATGTTTTCGCTGGGGGCCTCGGATTGTGACAACAAACAATGCGCCAGGCCAAATACGCCCTTCTCTGGGTTTAAAATGCCCAATCCGATGCAGGAACCTAGAATGGCATGCAAGCTTTGCCCAGCCTGCCCAATCTTTACCTTGCCAATCGTGACATGTAGTTTTTCGCTCGGGTTTGATTGCATCAGTTGTTCGCCCTTGCTTGGGGTCGATAAATGATTGGAACAATCTGTTCGAAGGGTGTGTTTAATTTAGTTAACGTTTCGCTTTCACCAATGAACAAAACGCCATCAGGACGCATTTGACTATGCACTTGATCAAGGATCTTTTCCTGGTCTTCATCCGTGAAATAAATCAACACGTTGCGAAGGAACACCACATCGAACGGGCCCGCCCCGGAGAGACGATCAAACAGGTTATGCAGTTTAAACCTTATCCGAGAGCGGATTTGAGGGTGTGCCTGAAAACCATCTGTATCGTTGCCGATCATATGCTTATCAAATAGGTCAGGTTTCGCCTTGCGGAACCGCGCTATTGACCGGCCCTTATAGACTCCGTTGGTGGCAACCTCCAATACCCGAGACGACACGTCGGTGCCCATAACCGAATAGTCGAATTGTTGATTATTCAACCGAAGGCTTTCTAACAAAACACCAATTGTATGCGCTTCTTCCCCGGTGGAAGCGGCCCCAGACCACACCCGTAAAGCGCGGTTTTGTCTTTTGTCGAGAAACTCCGGAAGAAACTCATCCTGAAAGTAGTCCCAAACTCGCGGCGTTCGGTAAAAGTATGTTTCATTTGTTGTGACCCGGTTGGTCAACTCTTGCATCTCATCCGGGTCTTTTGATAGGCGCGCGATATAGGCGGCAAAGTCAGGTGCTTCGACTTCGCGTAATCGGCTTCGCAAACGGCTTACCAACATCGATTTTCGGGTTTCACCGATGGTGATACCGGTATTTTGATGCACAATGGCACGAAGTTTCGAAAAATCACCGTCACTCATTGTGAGTTCTGTCTTAGCAACACTCATGGCAAAGCCCTTTACTATCTACATCAACATTCAAATCAGAAGCCAAGCTTAGCCACTTCATCCTTCAATTCCTGAGCGCCTGTGTTCAGGTCATCGGTCGAAGTAGCGATGGCATCTGACGCAATGACCGCCTGTTCCGAAGCATCCACAATGCTTTGAATGGCTTCGGAAACGTCTCTGGCGGCTGTTTGCTGTTCGTTGGCAGCGACAGATATCTGGGCGATAGAGTCTGTGGTATCGGAAATTCCGGACAGAATCTTTTTGAACGCCGCCCCCGCTTCGCGCGAGACTTCACTGCCTTGAGATACGCGTTTCACCGTTTCATTGATCAGCTTGCTGATTTCTTTGGTGGACTGGGAAGAGCGTTCTGCCAATTTACGCACCTCATCCGCCACAACCGAGAACCCTAGCCCATGTTCGCCGGCACGCGCGGCTTCAATCGCAGCGTTAAAGGCTAATAGATTGGTTTGGCTCGCGATTTCACTTATGGTTTTGACAATCTCGCTGATTTCTTCGGAGGACGCGTTGATCAAATCCATTGCTTCAATCGACCGGTCGATCGCTTTTGCGCCTTGATCCGCCTCTTCTTTGGTTTTCTGTGCAATCTCGTCGGAATGGTTGCTGTTTTGAGCAATCGAGTCGATAGACGCGCTCAACTCTTCGATGGAAGCGCTGATTTCCTCTGTTGTGCAACCGAGAGTTTGCGCACCGCTGGCAACCGTATGAGATTGTTCGGAAATAGACTTGGATTGGCTCACAAACTCGGAGGCAATGCGCGTCACTTCCTTAGCGACACTTTTTTCAGCGGTAATGTCTGAAGCAAATTTTACAACCTTGTAGGGCTTGCCATCTGCGTCAAAGATCGGGTTGTAACTGGCATTGATCCAGACTTCGGTGCCACCCTTGCCAAAGCGTTTGAATTCACCCGCACAAAACTCACCCGCAGCAAGATCAGCCCAGAATTTTTTGTACTCTGGTGATCCTGCATAGGTCGGATCACAGAAAATCCGATGGTGCTGACCTTGGATTTCATCCAAGGAATAGCCAACCGTCGCCGTAAAGTTTTCATTGGCAGTGATAATGGTGCCGTCGAGTTCAAATTCGATCATGGCTTGGGCACGGCTAATCGCAGCCATTTTGCCATCCTGTTCCGCCGTGCGCAATTTCTCGTCTGTGATATTATAGGCAAATTTTACAACCTTGTAGGGCTTGCCATCTGCGTCAAAGATCGGGTTGTAACTGGCATTGATCCAGACTTCGGTGCCATTTTTGTCAAAACGTTTGAATTCACCTGCACAAAACTCGCCCATCGCAAGCTTCATCCAAAAGTCCTGATAGTCATCGGTTTTTGCAAATTCAGGATCGCAAAATATTCGATGATGCTTTCCAGCAATCTCATCAAGACTATAGCCAACAGTTGACAAAAAGTTTTCATTGGCGGTGATAATTGTTCCATCAAGCTCAAACTCAATGACAGCTTGAACACGGTTGATGGCAGCTACGACACCTTTCAGATCACTCATCTCGAGATCTGCTGATGCTTCAACTGCTGTTTCCTTTGCACCCATAATTTATGCCTCACATGAATATTTACCCCAGAGGCAGAATGCCGAATGAGTCTTAACACGAGATTTCCAAGACATGGCCGATAAAAAACTTGTATCTAAGATTCAATGAAAACCGCAAATACCGGAAGTAAACTATAGGTAAAAAGCCGTTGCTCTCGAAATTGGAAAGGATCGCAATCTACACATTTCGCTGGAGCCGCTCGGAAAGGTTAGATTGATAAATAAAAGGCCAAATTTAATGTAACTTCCCGGAGAAACACAGTCAAAAGGTCGACGTCACACGAAACAACCGTAGAGTTGAAGCAATGTATTAGATTTGTATCCCCCTGAAATATGACCAAAAATTGGGATGCCCCTAAACGATCTTGTTCCCCATTTCTCGCTGTCTGATCATCAACTCAATCCGAAATCTTCCATGCTCGACGCAATTACATGGCAAGTAGCCCTCTCTTTCATTTTTTATTAACCGAAGATTTCCATTTCAGTTG
>NZ_JBZXVN010000021.1:83412-83924 GCF_058892305.1 Pelagimonas sp. | reverse complement strand
CCTTTGACGTTGTCGTCGCTGGTGATGATCTTGAACGCTTCGGTCACTTTCTCTTTGGTGGCACCGCCGCCTACGTCGAGGAAGTTGGCAGGCTCAGCACCGTAGAGTTTGATGATGTCCATGGTGGCCATCGCAAGACCGGCGCCGTTCACCATACAACCGATTTCACCGTCAAGCGCGATGTAGTTCAGGTCGTATTTGGACGCTTCGAGTTCCTTGGAATCTTCCTCGGTCTCGTCGCGCAGCTCGGCGATATCTGGGTGGCGGTAGGTGGCGTTGCCGTCAAAACCAACCTTGGCGTCAAGAACCTTGAGCGAGCCGCCCGGCATGACGATCAGCGGGTTGATCTCAAGCATCTCCATGTCTTTTTCCATGAAGGCTTTGTAGAGGATGCCCATCAGCTTGACGCATTCCTTAACCTGAGCGCCCTTGAGGCCCAGAGAGAAGGCAACGCGGCGGCCGTGGAACGGCTGGTAACCGGTGGCCGGATCAACCGAGAAGGACAGGATTTT
>NZ_JBZXVN010000021.1:14106-83407 GCF_058892305.1 Pelagimonas sp. | reverse complement strand
CCGTCTTCGATGTAGATGCGGTTGACCTGCTTGCCCGCTGGGCCGGTCTGATGCGTGACCAATGTGCGGCCCAGCATCTTTTGCGCTTCTTCAGCGGCTTCTTCGACCGACTTGGCAAGGCGAACGCCGCCTTTGTCACCGGCGTCGGCTTCTTTGAAAGTGCCTTTGCCGCGACCACCTGCGTGAATCTGCGCTTTGACAACCCAAAGTGGGCCGTCCATTTCGCCGGCGGCGGTTTTGGCGTCTTCCGCCTTCAGAACAACGCGGCCGTCCGAGACTGGCGCCCCGTAGCTGCGCAGAAGCGCCTTGGCCTGATACTCGTGGATATTCATGGGATGGTATCCCCCGTTTTGCTGCGGTTTGCACTGGTTTAGGCCGGTCTAGCAGCAGGAGTTAAACGAAATTTTGCCGCAGGCATGTTTTTAGGGCAAGTTTTCGACATTTGTGATCACACTTTTTGAGCCTGTGATCACAAGTTAAAAAGATGTTAGCGCTTGGCAGGGAATCAACGGGCGACTAGCCTGTGATCACAATGCAGGCAGGAGGTAGAATGAAAGAGCTGACTTGGGGGATCGTTATGACGGTCAAAGAGCCCCGCGCCCTGCTTTTGTCCAACCTGGCTTGGCATTTGGGCACAGGTGCCCAGGAGATACATGTTTATCTCGACGACCCAAATGATCCGATTGCGGCTGAATTGCAAGCGATGCCCGGCTTGCATGTGACCCTCTGCGACAAATCGCATTGGCGGGCCTTGGCTCCGGTCAAACGCAAACCTGCGACCATCCGCCGCCGTCAGGCACTCAACGCAAATCACGCTTTGAAACGTTGTAGCTGTGATTGGTTGATCCATATGGATGCGGATGAGTTTTTGGTTCAATCGCGACCCTTGGGTCAGGAACTGGCCTATGTTGCCGAATTGGATTGCGAGCTGTCTTTTTCACCCGCCGAGCGGATTTTTGTCGCCGGAGAGCCGCAAGAGACTTTCTTTTCCGGCCTGTTCCGCACCTCGACCAAAGGGTTGAACCGGCGTCAGGATGGCGTGGTTAATGACCAGATCATTTTCGGCGATCATTTTCCGTTGCTTGTGCATGGCATGTTGGGGCATTCCGCCGGAAAATGCGCGGTTCCACGCGGCCAAGATTACGAAATCGGTATCCATTGGGCCTATCGCGGAAAGGATCGCAATCGGGCTGTGCGGTACAACTCCACGTCGACGCGGTTGTTGCATTTTGACGGGCTGACGCCGCTCAACTGGCTGATGAAACTGCTGCGCTATGCCGATTATGACCCGTCCGAACTCTCCATCGCCGCCCACCGTCGCGCCCAGATCGAAATCATGAGTGACATCGCCAAGGACCCCAAGGCGATCTTGGAATTTCATGCCGAGATGAAAGAATGTGACGCCGCGCGCCTAGATCGGCTGCGCGGCTTTGGGTTGCTTTTGGAAGAGAGATTTGACCCGCGCACGGTCATTCGCGATGTGCTGGGCGAGGTGCCGGACCTAAGCCCGGCCCCCTTTGATCGCGACTTGATCGCCGCTAACCCGAACTTGGCCAAGTTGGTCAAAGACCAAGTTTAAACCTAGCGCGACAACGCCTTAATTGAAAAACAACGCGAAACTTCCGGCGCGGCCTTGCGTCAACCGTTGAAACGCACGCCAGCTTTGATCGGTGATCGCCGGGCCCCTTGCTGCAAATTTGTAAGCGCCACGCCCATGCAACCATTCCAATAAATCCAACGGAGCAGGGTCGTCGAAATAGGCCGCGACATTGAGTCTCAACCCACGCGGTAGGTTGGGCATGTTGACCAAAAGCTGCCCGTTCATCACCGCATCGGCATCCGCCAAAATACGTTGCCACGCCCGCGCGGTTTCGGCGCTGACTGTTAGGCCAAGAGCCGAGGTCTGTTTGGGGTTCGGAACCCATTCGTTTTCATCATCGGTTTCCTGCGCCACAGCCTCCCAAAACTTGGTATTATGCGCAATCATCGCGCGCCAGTGTTCTCGCACCGCATGAATTCGATCAACATCGGGTTGCTGACGCAGGCTGTGCAGAAAGATATAGATCGCGTCCCATTCGTTCTCACTGATAAACGCGTCAAAGCGCACCGATGACGTGTCCTCCAGCTTGGCTTGCGCCGAATTCATTTCGAGACGCAGCATGTTTCCAGAAGTGCGCAAAGGCCGAATTTGCTCCCACAATTCCGACTTGGTTTTAGAAAAACTTTCCTGTTGGCGTTTGAGGTCTGCCTTTTCTTCTGGGTTTTCGCTTGCCCGGATTTTCTTTCTCAAGTCGGATATTTGGTCGTTGAGTGTGGTGCTTTGTGCCTCCAACGGTGCAAGCTGCGCTTCAATCTCGCCAAGCTTGGTTTCCAATGCGTCGATTTCGGCCTTTACCACAGCGGATTCATAGATGTTTGGAATGGTCGGAGCGTGTTCTAGCGCCGCCCGGTCTGCTGCAAGCCCAGCAATGCTTTCGCTCGGATCAAACGCCAATATGGCATTCCCGACGCCGGACAAAAGATGCGTATAGGCCAAGAGCCATTCGGCATCCGCCTCGTCAAAGCGCACGGTGATCGCGTCTTGCGGGATGCTATCCGCACCGCGCCCCAAAACCGCCGGGGCCAGCAATGCAAAAACGCCTTCGCCGTGATCGTGCCGTCCGTTGTCATTCACGTCGAGCCAAAGCTCATTGATTGTCATGTCAAAGGGCTGCGCGTCGGCGTTTTCCAATATCGTCCGCGCTATCGCAAGGTCATCAACAAGTGTCTTGGTGATGTCCGCCAGCGTGTTTGGCGACGCCTGTTCCGGTGTTGGGTTTTGCTCGGGAAGGCCAAGCCGAAAAACCGGAAGGGTGCGGATTGAGCGGCCAAAACCATAGGTGTAGCGCGCCTGCAATGCAGTTTCGAGCGCCCGAAGCGTTTGCATCATCCCCAGTTCAAACCCCTGTGACGCATCCGTTGCCTGAAGCGTAGAAATGCGGGTGGTTAGGCTGGGGCTTTGTTCGGCAAGTGCGGTGGTTGCCCCGGCCGCTAGCCCAATAGAAAAAACTAAGGTTTTGAAATAGGACACCAAAAACTCCCGACAGAAAATGAACATTGTTCGTAAAAGATTGTGCCTCGTGTAGAATAAACAACCTGACAAGAGTGTCCGCCACAAAAAAAAGGGGCGCGCCGATGATGGCACGCCCCGTGTTCGTTTGCTGTTTCTGTGGCTTATGCCAGCGAGCTGTCGATCGCTTTGCAGGCTTCGACCAGACCTTGAACAGCTTTGACCGATGTGTCGAACATCGCTTGCTCTTCTTTGTTGAGCTTGATGTTGACGATACGCTCAACGCCACCGGCGCCGATTACGGTGGGAACGCCAACATACATGCCGTCCAGACCAAGATCGCCGTCACAATAGGCGGCACAAGGCAGAACGCGCTTTTGGTCTTTGAGGTAGGCTTCGGCCATTTCAATCGCCGAGGTCGCAGGCGCGTAGAAGGCCGAACCGGTCTTCAGCAGGCCAACGATTTCTGCGCCACCGTCACGGGTACGCTGAACGATTGCGTCCATTTTGTCTTGTGTGGTCCAGCCCATGTCGACCAGATCAGGCAGAGGGATACCGCCAACGGTCGAATAACGAACCGAAGGAACCATGGTGTCGCCGTGGCCGCCAAGAACAAACGCGGTGACGTCTTTCATCGACACGTTGAATTCTTCGGCAAGGAAGTGACGGAAGCGGGCGCTATCCAGAACACCGGCCATGCCGCAGACTTTGTTCGCGGGCAGACCCGAGAATTGCTGCAAGGCCCAAACCATGGCGTCCAGCGGGTTGGTGATACAGATTACAAACGCATCGGGACAGTTGTCGCGGATGCCTTCGCCAACCGACTTCATAACCTTCAGGTTGATACCCAAAAGGTCGTCGCGGCTCATGCCGGGCTTGCGTGGAACACCGGCGGTGACGATGCAGACATCTGCGCCGGCGATGTCGGCATAGTCCTGTGTGCCTTTTAGGCTGGCGTCAAAACCTTCGGACGGGCCGGATTCGGCGATGTCCAATGCTTTGCCCTCTGGGGTGCCTTCGGCGATGTCGAACAGAACAACGTCGCCCAGTTCTTTCATTGCCGCGAGGTGGGCAAGGGTGCCACCGATCTGACCTGCGCCGATAAGGGCAATCTTGGGTCGTGCCATGGATAATTCTCCGACTTACGTGAATTTTGCCGAGTGCGTAAGCCTTTACGCGGCTTCGCGCAAGGGTGCTGCATTGCGGCGTGTGGGCGCGGGGCCTCAAAAGCCGGTCTGTTATTGCGTCAATTTTCACGATAAAGCTATGTATTAGCACATGTTTGAGGAGACAAAGGTGGAGCTTTTCTCCCTGTCGGTTTTTGCAGTCACAATTCCCGCAGTGGTGTTCGCCGGGATATCAAAGGGCGGATTCGGATCAGGTGTGGCCTTCGCCAGCTCCTCGATTCTCGCGCTTCTCATCGACCCGGCTTTGGCGATTGCTTTGATGTTGCCGCTCTTGATGTTGATTGATGTCGCGTCATTGCCGACCTATTGGCGCAAATGGGATTGGCCTGCGGCCAGGGTGCTCTTGATTGGCGCGGTTCCCGGCACATTTCTTGGTGCCTATTTCTTTGCAATTGCCAATCCCGACATGATCCGCATGGTGATCGGCTTGGTCTGTGTGCTCTTTGTTCTATGGCAAGCGGCACAGAAATACGGGCTGATCCGCCTCCGCGAGGCACGATTCGGTGCCAAGACGGGGTTGATGTCTGGCGTTGCCCTTGGGTTCACCAGTTTCGTCAGCCACGCGGGCGGGCCAGCGGCGGCGGTCTATTTGCTCGGGCAGGGGCTTAGCAAAGGCACCTATCAGGCCACAACGGTTCTGGTATTCTGGGCCGTAAATGTTTTTAAATCAACGTTTTATGTGGGTATGGGTATTTTCACCCGCGAAACATTGTTGTTAGATTTGGCGTTGGTTCCATTTGCCTTGCTTGGCACCTGGATTGGTATTCGGGCCCATGACTATGTCTCAGACCGGGTGTTTTTCGGCGTTACCTATGTGGCCCTGACGATGACCGGGGCCAAATTGGTTTGGGATGCTCTGACGTGACCAAGTTCTAGTGGCGATTACTGGACTATCGCGGTCACTTGGTTTCGGAAGGTGGGGCCGGACGCGTGGCCGCGCCCCTGTCCGAAAGGGTGGTCCTGTTTAGGCTGGGTCACCTTGAGGAGGAAGCGCTTCTGCAAGCTCTTCAAAGGCTTGGCCACTTGCAACCAGACATGTGACACCATTTGCCATTGTCACGGTGATGGTCCAAGATCCGCTATCAACCGATGCAAAAACTTCCATCACGGCATTGTTGCTTCCCAAACCCATGCTTTGGCGGGTTTCGCCGTATTTGATCGCCAAACGTTCGACCACTTTGTCACGCGGGGCACAGTTTTGTGCGCCTTGTGCTTCAACCAATGTTGCCGCGCCCAGAAACAGACCTGCGCTCAGCATCGCAACCTTTGCAAATTTCTCCGTCATAGTGTCACCTTTCGGCTTGGCTCCGGGCAGGTGCATCTTTGGCACTGCCCAAGGCCGGATGAAGTCCCCTCATTCAAGGTGGCGCTCCTATTGCGGAGCCGCCGCAGCCGCTTTTGTCGGCATGAGGATCAGTTTCTGCATGAGCCGCTGAAAAAAGGTTAACGGGGCGTGCGTTGCCTCAAATGCAACCTAAATGCTACATCCAGCGCCCGTCTTTGCGTCACTTTTCTGCACTGCGGCACATTTTCCCTTGAACATTTCCGCCAAAACAGGCCATCTGCGCGCAAGAATATTACCCACAGGTCTTCTAGGAGAGATTCTCATGGACATGCGCGCCCGCCCTTACCGTTCGGTTCTCTATATTCCCGGTTCAAAAGAACGGGCGTTGGAAAAGGCCCGCACCCTGCCCATCGACGCGATCATCTTTGACCTCGAAGATGCCGTCGCCCCCGGTGAAAAAATCGCCGCGCGCGAGACGCTCAAGGCGGCGCTCACCCAATCCTACGGCAACCGCACCCGCATCGTGCGCATCAATGGCCTTGATACCGAATGGGGGGCCGATGATGCGCGTGCGGTGAATGATATGGATTGCGACGCCATTTTGCTCCCCAAGGTTGAAAGCGCCGCACA
Organism: Pelagimonas sp.; assembly: GCF_058892305.1. Classification (NCBI taxonomy): domain Bacteria; kingdom Pseudomonadati; phylum Pseudomonadota; class Alphaproteobacteria; order Rhodobacterales; family Roseobacteraceae; genus Pelagimonas; species Pelagimonas sp. The sequence continues at coordinate 77,256 of NZ_JBZXVN010000021.1, read as the reverse complement.
GCTTGATGACCTGGCCAAGCTTTGTGACAAACCGATCTGGTCGATGATGGAGACGCCGCGCGGCATGTTGAACGCCGCCGAAATTGGCGCGCATCCCAAGATGGTCGGCATGGTGATGGGCACCAATGACCTTGCCAAGGAACTCAACAGCCGCTTTCGCGCCGACCGTTTGCCGATGATGCCGGGGCTGGGCCTGTGCCTTCTCGCCGCCAAGGCCACCGACTGTATCATTGTCGACGGCGTCTATAATGCCTTCAAAGATGCCGATGGCCTCAAAGATGAATGTGACCAAGGCCGCGACATGGGCATGGATGGCAAAACCTTGATCCACCCGGCTCAGGTTGACGTGGCCAATGCCGCCTTTGCCCCCTCGGATGCTGAGATTGATCTCGCCCGCCGTCAGATCGACGCCTTTACCACTGCCGAGGCCGAAGGGCAGGGCGTTGCCGTGGTTGACGGCAAGATCGTCGAAAACCTGCATGTGGAAACCGCCAAAAAGACCCTGGCCAAGGCCGACGCTATTGCGGCGCTAACAGAATAAGAGGAATGTGCGCTCAGCAAAGCGAACGGGAGAAATGCCATGCTATTGTTGATACTGGGTGTCCTGCTTTGGGCGGGCGCACATTTCTTTAAACGGCTGATGCCGGAAAAACGCGCCGCGATGGGCGACAAGGGCAAAGGCGCGGTTGCCATTGCCATTGTTGTCTCGATTGTTCTGATGGTGTTGGGATACCGCATGGCTGATGGGGCCGTGTTTTGGGGGCGTAGCTCGGCCACGGTGGGGATCAACAACCTGATCTTGATCTTTGCGCTGTATTTCACCAGCCCCGGACCATCCAAGGGGGCGATCTTTTACAAAATGCGTCACCCGATGCTGACCGGTTTTGCGCTTTGGGCAATCGCGCACCTGCTGGTCAATGGCGACGTTGAATCCTTTGTCCTCTTTGGTGGTTTGCTGGTCTGGGCCTTGGCCGAGATGGCGATCATCAACAAATCCGAACCGGGCTGGACCCCACCCGCCAAAGGCGCAATCGCCAAAGACGGTATGTTCTTTGCGATCTCGGTTCTGCTTTTGGCGATCATCGGCTACATCCACGGGCTGCTTGGCCCCGTTGCGTTTGGATAAGCGGCCTTTGGAAGAGGGAAAGACATGAAACTGTACCGACTACTCACCGCCGATGACACATCGGCTTTTTGCCATAAAGTCACCGATGCCCTGAACAAGGGTTGGGTGCTCCACGGCGATCCGACCTATGCCTTTGACGCCGCCAATGGTGTCATGCGCTGTGGTCAAGCCGTGATCAAAGAGGTCGAGGGCACCTATACCCCCGACACCAAACTAGGAGAGCATTAACAATGCAAAAGACCAATCCGGGGCGCTTTTTCGAAGACTATAAAATCGGGCAAGTCATTGCCCATGCGGTGCCCCGGACGGTGGGCGAGGGGGAGCGCGCGCTGTATCACGCGCTCTATCCCGCCCGCCATGCGCTCTATTCCTCCGATGAGTTCGCCCGTGATTGCGGGCTTGAGGAAAGCCCACTTGACGATCTCGCCGCCTTTCACGTCGTCTTTGGCAAAACCGTTCCCGATGTGTCGCTGAACGCGGTGGCCAACCTTGGCTATGCCGAAGGTCGCTGGCTCAAGCCGGTGTTTATGGGCGACACACTGCGCTCGGTCTCCGAGGTTATCGGGCTGAAACAGAACTCCAACGGTAAGACCGGTGTGGTTTGGGTGCGCACCCGTGGCATCAACCAGATGGGCGAAGCCGTCATGGATTATGTCCGCTGGGTCATGGTCCGCAAACGCGATGTTGATGCGCCCGCGCCCGAAACGGTTGTGCCCGACCTGAAAAAGGTTCTGTCGGTCGAAGATCTCACCATCCCCGAGGGGCTCGATTTCTCCAACTATGATTTCCATCTGGCGGGAGAGCCGCATCGCTGGGGCGACTATGAGATCGGCGAAACCATTGACCACGTTGATGGCGTCACGATCGAAGAGGCCGAACACATGATGGCGACGCGCCTCTGGCAGAACACCGCCAAGGTGCATTTCGACCTGACCTTCCGCCCTGAGGGCCGCCTGATCTATGGCGGGCACGTGATTTCGATGGCGCGGGCGCTGTCCTTTAACGGGCTGGCCAATGCGCAAATGATCGTTGGCCTCAATGGCGGAGCCCATGCCAACCCCTGTTTCTCCGGCCTGACAATCAAAGCCTGGTCCGAAGTGCTCGACAAACAACCGACTTCTGCTCCGGGTGTTGGGGCCATCCGCCTGCGTCTTGTCGCGACCAAAGGTGGTGAGCCTTTCGCGCTGCGCGGCGAAGATGGCAAATACAACAAAGACGTCCTTCTCGACCTCGACTACTGGGCGCTTATGCCAATGTAACTGACGCTTGTTGTCGACCTGTTTGTCGACCTGCACACCTCTAGGCGCTCACCAAATCGGTGGGCGCTTTTTCGATTGGGACAGGCCCACTTGGCGGGCCGTTGCCGTCAGCGCTGAGACTTAGGCCTGCTCGCTCGCCTCTCTGTCATTGTCAGCAAACGAGATCAGGTTGTTGATCTGCCTCGCCACGATGCGCACAAACATCCTCATCGCAAATGACCCGGTCGCAAGCCCGAAGCGTTGCGGTCCGAGTGTTTGGAATTTGGTCAAACCGAATGAGACCTATTGCACCATTTCGCGGAGCATTTCGATGAGTTTGTCGGCCTCGTCCTTTCCAATCAAAGATTGAAACTCCGCATCTTGTTCTCGCACTTCTTGTCGGATTTGCAGCATCCTTTTCTTGCCAAGAGCGGTGGGAAGAACATTGATCTGACGGTGGTCAACCTGCGCAATCTGCCGGTGAACCAAACCATCAGACACCATCCGATCAACCAGTTTGGTCAGCGTCGGAGGATTCATCAGCACGACATCGGCAAGTTGCCCCATCGTCAGCCGCTCGCCTGCCTCCAGCGTTTCAAGAATGCGCCAGGCCTCGATCTGAATGCCGTGTTGTTTCAGACGGGCGTTGAGTGATGTCGACATCTTTCGATGTGCCGCGGCAAGTGCATACGACAGATAGTTCTGGATGGGGGGGGAGCTCGTGTTCATCGGGGCACCAGTTTATGACAATCAGAATTTAATTGACTTGGAAAGTAAAATCAATTGGTATGTAGCGGTTCCCGATCCGCCTTGGAAGGGCAGAGCTACTTTGACCACGCTACCAAGTGTTCCAACAGAAATTGAGGAACTGCGCGATGATCCAGTGTTGCGCAGCAAGGGAACATATCGGATCGCCCTCCTTATTCCCTTGTGTGGTGCTGCGGGCCTCTGGGCCCCGTCCTGTATCTCAAGTGCTCAGGTCGCTGTCGAGGAACTGAACCGGACAAACGGCATTGATGGCCGCAAAGTGCAACTCATCATGATAGACGCCGCCATGGAGGCGAGCATTTCGATAGAAGAGACTGTCAACGACCTGATCGAAACGAACTCAATTGATGCCATTGTCGGCATGCATATCAGCGCGATCCGTCAACGTCTTAGCAAGGTTGTCCGTCAACGGATTCCCTACATCTATACGCCGCTCTACGAGGGGGGGGAACGAACCGACGGATTGTTTGCCATAGGTGAAACCCCACAAGAGCAACTCGGCCCGTCGATGGCGCATATTCAGAATGAATACCGGCCTCGAAGCTGGGCTCTGATTGGCAACGACTATGTGTGGCCCAGAACGTCACATGGCTATGCCAAAGCCAAACTTCAGGAAATGTCAGTTGGACTGGCATATGAAAAATACCTTCCCTTCGGCCTAAAAAGCATGAGCCGGTTTGTCGAAGAGATTGCCAAAACAAGCGCCGAGGCCGTGCTGATCTCACTGGTTGGTCAGGATGCCGTCGCCTTCAACCGGGCATTCGGCAAGGCAAAGTTGCATGACCGCATGGTGCGATTATCCTGTGCCATCGAAGAGAACGGTCTGCTTGGCTGCGGCGCGAAAAACAGCCAGCGAATGTTCGCGGCATCGTCATACTTCGGGGCCCTGCCGACGGATGCAAACGCAGCCTTCAAGGAAAAATACTACCGCGTCCATGGCGATCAGGCCCCCGCGTTAAACGCATTGGGCCAGTCGACCTATGAGGGGGTTCATTTCCTGGCTGGGTTGATGCAAGGGCACGCAACAGTTTGGCGCGAGCACAGCTTTTCCGATGCGCTGCCAGTGATTCACAAAAGCGGGAGAAAACTCTCACCGTCCAACAAGAGTGAGCGGGCACCGATCTACCTAGCCCGCGCCATCGGCCTCCAGTTTGAGGTTGTAAAAGAACTTTGAAACAATAGGTTAGTCAAAAATACTTTCCGATTCAAATTATTTACTTGAATTGGAAATTAAATTCCCCCACGGTTTACCGAATGAATGGGTCGCGGACCGCTCGTCCGACGATTGATCACATGGGGAGAATTGCCTTGGCTTGGGTTATCCTGCTGGTTTTGCTGGTTGTTGTCGCGCTGATCGCGATTTGGTTTCTGCAAAAATATTACGCAAAGGCGACTTTGGATACCGCGCTGGTGAGAACCGGCTTTCGGGGGCGTCGTGTTGTCACCGACGGTGGCTGCCTGTCTTTGCCCATTCTGCATCAGGTCCAGAAAGTATCCATGGGGGCGCTGACTTTCAGCATCAGCCGTGAAGGTCGCGACGCAGTTTTGACACGAGACAAGATGCGGGCCGATGTCCAGTTTGAGTTTGAACTGCGCGTAGATCCGACCGAGGACGGCATTTCAACGGCGGCGCAGGCATTGGGCCCGCGGATTGCCAGAGGCGGCGAAACGGTAAAGGACGTTTTTGCAGGGTCTCTTGTCGATGCAATTCAACGCGCCGCCGCCGCTCGGACGCTGGAAGACATCCATCTGGATCGTTCTGGTTTTTCCTCGGACGTGGCCGAGGCGATCCAAGCGCAGGCGATGAAACTGGGGTTAACCTTGGTGTCGGCTTCATTGATTGCAGTTGATCAAAGCGACCTGAGCCAGTGGAATGAAAACAACGCCTTCAACGCCCAAGGAATGCGTCAGTTGGCCGAGCTGGTCGCAGAGCAGCGCAAGGCACGTGTTCGCATCGAAACAGAGGCGGACGTCGCTGTTCGCGAATGCCACCTCACGCAACATCAGCGGCAACTCGCATTGCGCCGTGAAGAACGCGAAGCGGAGATCGCGCAGCAAGAACACCTGGCCAAGCTCGAAGCGGAAGCCAAATCGCGCGAGGACAGTGTGCGCGACGCCGCCAAGCTCGCCAGTGAAACCACCCGGATCGAGAATGAAAAACGGCTAAAGGCGACGCAAGTTGAAAGCGACGAGGCGCTGCGCAAGACCGAGATGACGGCCATTCGCACCCTCGAAGAGGAAAAGATCGACAACGATATTCTGATTGCCCGGAAACGAGCAACGGAAGCCCAAGCGCGCGCGGAAGAAGAAGAGGCTCGGGCCAAGGTCATTCTGGCAGCGGAACATGTTCAGGCGCAGAAGGAGCGCGCCATCGCAGAACGCGAAGGTGAAATCGCCCATCTGAAACAAGAAAAAGAACTTGAGCTCGAAAGTGCCAAGGTCAAGAGCGATGTCGAAACACTGCTTGAGAAAGCCAAGGCAGATGCGGCCGCGAAAACCGAGGCCAGCGACGCCGAGCGCGCGCGTATGGAGGCCGAAGCCGCTGGCCGTATCGCCCTGAACAAGGCCGAAAACACGCTTGGGGATGCTGTGATCCGGATGCGTCTGGAAGAACGGAAACTCGACCGGCTGCCTGACATCATGACGCAGATGATGAAGCCGGTTGAGAAGATCGATTCCATCAGGATCAACCAAATCTCTGGTACTGGCGCTGGCGCTGGTTCCGGCGGCACCGGTGGTCCGGGCGCAGGCGTTGATGGCGCGTTCGGTGCGGCCATGGATCAAATTCTTGGAATGGCCGTGCGCTTGCCCGCGATGAAACAGATGGGCGAGGACATCGGGCTTGATTTCGATGCCAACTTGGCGGGCCGAACTGCTGATTATGCCAACCGGATCAAAGACAAACCCAAAACCGACACGTGACGCAAACGCCGTCCCGCATCCAACACAAACGACATGAGGAAGGAAACCGATATGACACTGAACCGCCGCAACTTCCTGGCCAGCACGGCCGCTCTTGCAGGGGCCTCCGTTCTGCCCCGCGTGGCAATGGCCGCAGACACGATCAAACTGGGCTCTATCCTTGATAGCTCGGGGATTTTTGATGCCTATGGTCGGCCGATGGACATGGCCATGCGCCTCGCTGTGGACGAGATCAACACAGCCGGTGGCCTTCTTGGTAAGCAGGTCGAGGTCGTCGCATATGACACCCAATCCGACATGGCGCTTTATTCACAATACGGCCAGCAACTGACGCGTCAGGACAAGGTTGATGTGGTGCATGGTGGCATTCTGTCTGCATCGCGTGAGGCAATCCGTCAAACAATGCGCAAGACCAAGACACCCTATTTCTACAACGTGCTTTACGAAGGCGGCGTTTGTGATCGGAACATCTTTATCAACGGCGTAACACCTGCCCAGCAGGTCGAGGCGCTTGTCCCTTATGCCATGGGCAAGTCGGGCAAGAAAGTCTACATTCTCGCCGCCGATTACAACTATGGCCAAATCACCGCACGCTGGATTCAGAAATTCGTGGCCGACAACGGCGGTGAGACTGTCGGCGTCGACTTCTTCCCGCTGGATGTGAGCGACTTTGGGTCCACCATCGCGAAAATTCAATCAGTCGGCCCCGATCTGGTGATCGCACCACTCGTCGGCGGCGCACATTTGTCGTTCTTCCGTCAATGGGCCGCCGCTGGCATGAAAGACCGTATTCCGCTGGCGTCGACCACTTTGGGTGTTGGCAACGAACACAAGGTTCTGACGCCCGAAGAAGGCAACGGGATCATGGTCGCCTACAACTACAGTCAGGAACTCGACACCCCCGCGAACAACGCGTTCAAGGAACGGTGGGCAGCGGCCTATGGTGACAGCAACCTGATCCATGAGATCGCCGTGTCGAACTATCAAGGTGTGCTGACTTGGGCCGAAGCCCTACGTCAGGCAGGTTCGATGGATCGCGATGCCTTGATCGCGGCTCTGGAAACCGGCCTGTCGATTGAAGGCCCGGCGGGCAAAGTCACGGTTGATCCCAAAACGCACCACGCGGTTTTGGATGTTCACATCATGGAAATCGAAAATCAGGGAATGAAGGTTGTCGAAACGCTGCCGCAGCGCCAGCCGATCGACACGCAGGCTGTGTGCGATCTATCTGCCAATCCAGACGACAACACACAGTACGAAATCGCCATCTGATCTCCCCCAGATTTTGGCAGGGCGGCAAACCCGCCCTGCACGCCCAGAGTTGGGCCGCCTTTCTTGCCAACGGAAACTCGCTCTCATGGACTTATCCGTCGTTATTCTTGTTGAAATGCTCTATGCGGTCGCCTCGCTGATCCTGATCAGTGCTGGGCTTGCGGTCGTGTTCGGTATGATGAAAGTGATCAACCTCGCCCATGGCGAGTTCATGATGATGGGCGGCTACGCGACCATCACCGCCGTGAACCTTGGCGTGAATATTTTTGTGGCCATGCTGGTAATTGCACCGATTGTCGTCGGCTTGATCGGGCTTGTGGTCGAACGGCTGGTCATCCGCCATCTTTACGGGCGGCTGGTTGATACGATGTTGGCGACCTGGGGGCTAAGCCTGTTCTTCATTGGTCTGGCCACCATGATCTTTGGCAATACGACGACCGGAATTTCGACTCCCATTCCCGGCTTTGCCATCGGGAATTATCAGATCAATGGGTACAACTTTTTCATCATCGTGATCGCCATCCTGCTGCTCATTGGGATACGTTTGATCCTAAAGGCCACACGCGCCGGATTGATCGCACGCGGCGCGATGCAACGCTCTGATATGGCCGCGGCGCTGGGGTACAGCCCTGATCGCATCTACATGGCGACCTTCTTTTGCGGCTCTGCCCTCTCTGGATTGGCCGGGGCTGTTCTGGCTCCATTGGTTGGCCTCGTGCCAACATCGGGTGGGGCTTACATCGCCAAGGCCTTCATCACCGTGATCGCGGGCGGGCCATCCCTGATCGCAGGTCTTTTTTCAAGTGCCGGGTTCTTTGGTATCGTCAATCAGGTTTTCACATTCGCTGTTTCACCCGTGATCGGAGAAGTTGCGTTGCTTGTCGCCGCGGTCGTCCTCCTGCGCCTGCTGCCGCAAGGCATTACGGGCAAGTTTTTCAAGGGGAACCTGTGATGCCCGGGACCCTGACAAAAGACGCCTTCACGATCATCCTCGTTTCGGCATTTCTGATCTGGGTGATGCCGCTGATGATCGGCACCTACACGCTCACCATTCTGATTGTTTACGGCATGCTTGGGCTAAGCCTTGGTCTGATCTGGGGGTTCGGCGGCATCCTCTGCTTTGGCCAAGCGGCGTTTTTCGGGCTGGGGGCCTATACCTATGCCATCGCCGCCATCAACATCGGTGAAAGCACGGTTCCGATGATCCTTGCCGTTCTGGTTCCGGCAGTCTTCGCGGCGCTTTTGGGGGCCTTGATGTTCTATGGGCGGCTCACGGACGTCTACCTTGGGGTCATCACGTTGGTCGTGACACTGATCCTGTTCAAGTTCATCAATTCCACCGCAGGGCCACAATATGTGATCGGAAACGCGCGGTTGGGCGGGTTCAACGGCATCCCCGGCTTCCAGACCTTGAACATCCCCGGTCGTCCTGACGACTACATCTGGGGTGACGCCTATTTCTATGTCTGTGCGGCCTTGCTCGGATTGGTCGTCTTCCTCGTGTCTGCCCTGCTGCGATCAAGTTTCGGTCGTATCGCCGTCGGCATTCGCGAAAATGAAACCCGCATGTCGCTGATGGGATACGATGTCCGGGCCAGAAAAACCGTTCTGTTTGCCGTTGGCGCGGCCATTGCCGGGTTGGCCGGGGCGTTGTTTGCGAACTGGGCCGAGATTGTAACACCCAGCTTGTTTTCGCTTGGCCAATCGGCCGAAATCATCATCTGGTGCATTGTTGGGGGTCTGGGGACGCGGCTGGGGCCGATCCTTGGGGCCGCCGGATTGGCCTATCTAAAGTTCCTTCTGGGCCAGCAGACAATGGTGGATAACACATTGATCACCGGCCTGATCCTCGTGCTCTTTGTCCTTTTCCTGCCCAAAGGCATCGTGCCGGCACTGGCCGGTTTGTGGAAGGTGAGCTTTGGCCGCCGCCCCTTTGGGCGCATTCATCAGCAACGACGAATGAGAAACAGGGGGCGGGTCAATGGCTGAAACTGTGCTTGAAACGTACGGGCTTACCATGCGCTTTGGCGGCGTGGTCGCCTCAGACAACGTTGACTTCAAACTCCGCGCACGAGAGCTGCGCTGTCTGATTGGCCCAAACGGGGCCGGAAAATCCACGTTCTTTAAATGCGTGACGGGGCTGCAAACCCCGACCGAAGGCGAAGTGTTTATGCGCGGAGTGGAAACCACGCATTGGATGCCGCACCAGATCGCGTCGCTTGGCGTCGGGATCAAGACACAAACGCCCAACGTCATGGACAGCCTGAGCGTTTTCGAAAACATCTGGCTTGCGGCACGGCGGTTTCACGATCCCTCGACCGCCAACAGAAAGACACAGGACATCATCGAACGTCTGGCCTTGGGCGCGATTGCCCGAGACGATCTCGGGCGGCTGGCCCATGGGGAACGCCAGCGCGTGGAACTCGCTCTGGTTGCTGTCGGGGACCCTTGGCTGGTGCTTTTGGACGAACCAGCAGCGGGTATGAGCGCGCAAGACGTTGAGCGGATGACCGGCACAATCCATGAGCTCAATAAAACCGCTGCGATCATCATCGTCGAGCATGACATGCAGTTCATTCGCTCAATTGCCGAGAAGGTGACGGTGTTCCACCAGGGGAAAGTATTGATGGAAGATCACGTTGATCGCGTCATGTCCGATCCTACCGTACGCAATGTCTATCTTGGAAAGAAGAGCTGAGATGAATGACGACGTGACACATGTCCTCGAAGTCAAAGGAATTTCGGGCGGGTATGGCAAAGTGCCGATCCTGCACGGGATCGAATTCGCGGTCGCCGAAAACGAAGTCGTTGGCATTCTCGGCCATAATGGCATGGGCAAGACCACCCTTCTCAAGACCCTCATGGGGTTTCTGCCTGCTGGGTCGGGAACGATCAGGTTTCATGCCACCGACATCACCGGGATGCCCCCCTTTGAGCGCGCCGGTCTGGGGCTTGGCTATGTTCCGCAAGGGCGGGGCATTTTCCCGCAACTGACGGTTCGCGACAATCTGCGGTTCGCCTGGCATGAATATGCCGGTGCATCCGAACGCGATGTCATGGACGCCGTGCTCTCGGATTTCCCGCGCCTGCGGTCGTTGCTTGATCGCCAGGGCGGGGCGCTGTCCGGCGGCGAACAACAATTGCTGGCCCTTGCCCGCTGCCTCATGGGCGACCCGGATTTCCTGCTTCTTGATGAGCCGACCGAGGGTATCCAACCCTCAATCATCGAAGAAATGGGCGAAACCTTGTTGGCCCTGCGCAAGAGCCGGGGGCTTTCCATCCTTCTTGTCGAACAAAACTTCGACTTCATCTCCGATCTCTCTGACCGGGTTCTGATCCTTGAGCGCGGTCGCATGACCGGCGAGTTGAGCAAAGCCGATCTGTCCGATCAGGCCAAGGTCGATCAGTTCCTCGGTTTCGGTGCGGCCCGCTCAACCCGTGGACAAGCCCGCGGGCATCCCACCGCTCAGCCCACCACACAGACACCTCCCAAATCCCAGGCAGAACCCGCAATGAAACTGGCTGCCGCAAGCATGGTGACCAACATGACCGTTAAACGACCAACACTTTCGCAGATGCGTGACATGGCCAGCCGGTTCGGGATGAACCTGTCGGATGAGGACCTGAACGAATACCGTGAGATCATCGAACCTTATATGCAGTCCTATGACCGTTTGGATGCAATGCCGGACTACCTGCCCGAGGTGCGCTATCCGCGCAACCCCGGCCATTTCCCAAGCCAGACCGAAAACCCTTTGAACGCATGGTACGTGAAAACCGAAGTGCGCGGCGCACCGGATGGCAAATTGCGTGGCAAGCGCATCGCGCTCAAAGACACGATTTGTCTGGCTGGTGTACCGATGATGAACGGCTCGTCGATCATGGAAGGTTATACGCCCGAGATTGACGCCACCATTGTGACCCGGATGCTCGATGCGGGGGCAATTATCACCGGCAAGGCGCATTGCGAAAACTTCTGCCTTTCGGGGGGCTCGCACACCAATGCCAAGGGGCCGATCCACAATCCTTGGAAGCGCGGATACATGGCGGGCGGCTCGTCTGGTGGCTCAGCGGCGCTTGTGGCGGCGGGTGAGGTCGATATGGCCATCGCGGGCGATCAAGGTGGATCAATCCGCATTCCGGCCTCCAATTGTGGCGTATACGGGATGAAACCCACGCATGGGCTTGTGCCCTACACCGGTGCGATGCCGATCGAACAAACCATCGACCATCTTGGGCCAGTGACCAACACAGTGGCCGACAATGCCTTGCTTTTGGAGGTTTTAGCGGGCGAAGATGGCCTTGATCCGCGCCAATACAAGCCGACGGTCTACAGTTATACCGAGGCACTTGGCCGGGGGGCGCATGGGATGCGGATCGGCCTGTTGAAGGAAGGCTTCGGCCATGCAAACTCGGAAGCCGACGTGGATGGCAAGGTGATGCAAGCCGCTGATCGCTTTCGTGAACTTGGCGCCCGTGTCGAAGAAATTTCCATTCCCGAACATTATACCGCCATGGATGCCTGGACGGCGATTACCCTTGAGGGGCTCCAGGACGGGATGATGTGGGGCAATTCGACCGGCACCAATTACCGAGGCCTTTTCCTGCCCTCGATGACCGACCATATGGCGCAATGGCAGGGCCGCGCGGATGAGCTGAGCCATTCGCTCAAGGCCTGCATGTTCGTGGGTGAGCATTTTCAGCGACAGTACCGAGGGCGGTTCTATGGCAAGGGCCAGAATATCATGCGGCTTTGCAACGAACGCTATCTTGCTGCGCTCAAACAATACGATTTGCTACTGATGCCGACGCTGCCGATCAAGCCGCAACAGCATCCACCGGCCGACTGCTCGCTTAGCCTCTATGTGCAGCGGGCCTTTGAAATGGTGCCCAACACGGCCCCTTTTAACGGTGGGCTGCCGGCGATGAGCATACCCTGCGGGCTCAGCGAAGGCCTGCCCATCGGTATGATGTTGGTCGGGCCGCACTATGGTGAGATGAAGATCTACCAAGCGGCGGATGCCTTTGAGCAATCAAGCGAATGGCGTAACATGTAAGGGAGGTTCAACATGTCAATCCTGAGCGAAAGCCTTGCGACCCGGATATCTGATTGGGACTCCAAGACCGAAACGGCCCCGCAAACCGCTGCTCCGCAGGACGGCCAATCCTATGTCCGTGGACCGTCAAGCCCACCATTGGCTTATATTACCATCCCACAACTGCTGCGTGATGCGGTGTCGAGATTTGGTCCCAGAGAGGCCGCCGTCTTCTCGGACCAAAACATTCGGATGAGCTATTACGATCTGGACCGCGCCGTCGATGAACTGGCCTCCGGGTTGCTGGCGCTCGGCTTGGAAAAGGGGGATCGGGTCGGGATCTGGTCCCCCAACCGGTTCGAATGGGTTCTGACACAATTTGCGACGGCCCGTGTCGGGCTGGTTCTTGTGAACATCAACCCAGCCTATCGTTTGGCTGAGCTGGAATACGCCTTGAACAAGGTCGGCTGCAAAGCCCTCATCGCGGCCAAATCCTTCAAGTCCTCTGATTATACCAGAATGATCCGGGACCTTGCTCCCGAGCTTGATGAGTGCGAACCGGGACGTCTGCGCGCACCAAAATTGCCGCATCTGCGCAGCGTCATTATTATGGACGACCAACCGGGTGCTGGGGCCTATTCCTTTAAAGACCTCAGGAATCTGGGCGGTCCGGCCCAGCAACTCCGCATTCCAGAGATCGACAAGACACTCACGCCGGATGACGCAATCAACATCCAGTTCACCTCGGGCACGACGGGGATGCCTAAAGGGGCCACGCTTTCGCACTACAACATCGTCAATAATGCGCGCTATGTGACGGATCGCATTTGCCTGTCCGAGGCTGATCGGCTGGCAATTCCTGTGCCGCTGTATCACTGCTTTGGCATGGTGATGGGGGTTCTCGGGGTGGTCAGCAAAGGCGCGACGATGGTCTTTCCCGGCGAAGGTTTTGATGCGGCCCAGACACTTGATGCGCTGGCCAGCGAGCGTTGCACGGCCCTCTACGGGGTGCCAACCATGTTCGTCGCGATGCTTGAAAGTCTCAAGGGCACCCCGCGTGACCTGTCCAACATGCGCACGGGCGTCATGGCAGGGGCACCCTGTCCGGTCGAGGTCATGCAGCGTGTGAACTCCGAGATGAACATGAAAGACGTCACGATCTGCTACGGGATGACCGAAACCTCGCCCGTCTCCTTCCAGAGTTCAGTGGACGATCCCACCGATAAACGCTGCGAAACGGTCGGTCGGGTTCATCCCCATCTCGAGGTCAAGATTGTCGATCAGGACGGGCAAATAGTACCCGTCGGCACGCAAGGCGAACTGTGCACCCGCGGCTACTCCGTCATGAAGGGCTATTGGGAAGACACAGAAAAAACCACCCAGAGCATTGTGGACGGGTGGATGCATACCGGTGATCTTGCCGTGTTCGACAGCAAGGGTTTCTGCTCAATTGTGGGCCGTGTGAAGGATATGATCATCCGTGGCGGGGAAAACATCTATCCACGCGAGATCGAGGAATATCTGATGCGGAATCCAAAAGTCAGCGACGTTCAAGTCTTCGGTATTCCAGATGAAAAGTTCGGCGAGGAAGTCTGCGCCTGGGCAATTGCCAAGCCCGGAATGGACCTGACCGAAGACGACCTTCGAGATGGGCTAAAGGGCCAGATCGCTCATTTCAAGATTCCACGACACATCCGGATCGTTGACGATCTTCCCATGACAATCACGGGGAAACCACAAAAGTTCGTCATGCGTGACAAGATGATGGATATGCTTGAATAGCGGCCATTCTAACGGTGCGCAGTCTTTGTAGCGCTGGGCACACAGCAGACCTTTGCGGTGCCCCGGCAGGCACGGTTCCGCCATTCATGAGCGCGTTCCACAGAAAACATCTGGCTTTTTGCATTTTTTAAACGAGGCCAAGTTGCTCGGGGCAGGGGAGCGAATCCTCACTGAATACCCAATAAAATAAGTCGGAATTGATGTTGCCGCACCGCAGCGCCGTTAGCGCTTAAAATGTGATCACAGCGACCAATCCAGTGATCACAAATTAACAAAAACCCGCCAATTGCGCCAAAAAACCGCGCCTTAAACGCTGCCACGCGCGTGACAGGCGTGTAAAAACCAGTAGAAAAGACGCAAGGGAACGAAAAGGACATCATATCATGGCCGACGTGAACCGGGGCAACCGCCCGCTTTCGCCACATCTGACTATTTACCGTCCGCAGCTGACATCCGTAACCTCCATCCTGTCGCGCGTCACCGGCAACGCTTTGATCGTTGCTGTGATCCTAGGGGTTTGGTGGTTGCTCGCGGCCGCGACATCTCCGGAATACTATGCCACCGTGAACGGCATCGTCACCTCTTGGTTCGGCGATCTGATCTTCACTCTGTCGGCATGGGCGATCTGGTACCACTACCTAGCCGGTCTGCGGCATCTCTATTTCGACGCTGGCAAAGGTCTTGATATCAAGACCGCTGAAAACCTGGGCTGGATCATTGTGATCGTCTCGGTTCTGCTGGCTCTGTTCACCATCGTTGTGGTCTGAGGGGGCTATCATGAGTTTTCTAACTGATCGCAAACGCGCCGTTGGCAAAGGTGCTTCGCACACCGGCACCGAACATCATTGGTATATGCAGGTCTCGTCCGTTGGTCTGGCCCTGCTGATCCCAACCTTTGTCTTCTACTTCGGCTCTGCGCTGGGCAGCACGCATGAAGAGGTGCTCGCCACCTTCTCGCGTCCGTTCCCGGCCATCCTGACCGCTTTGGTTCTGGTTGTCGGTCTGCAGCACTTTCGCAAAGGCGCGCAGATGATGATCGAAGATTACTTGCGCGGCTCATCCCGCAAGGCGGCCATCATTTTCACAATCTGCCTCAGCTACACGCTGATGGGCGCTGGCCTGTTTTCGCTCGCCAAGATCGCGCTGTGAGGAACTGAGATATGACTGAATATCAATATGAAACCCACGACTATGACGTTGTGGTTGTTGGTGCTGGTGGCGCGGGTCTGCGCGCCACGCTCGGCATGGCCGAACAAGGGTTGCGCACCGCCTGTGTGACCAAGGTGTTCCCAACCCGCTCGCACACCGTTGCGGCGCAGGGCGGCATCGCGGCGTCCCTGTCCAACATGGGCCCCGACAGCTGGCAGTGGCATATGTATGACACCGTCAAAGGCTCCGATTGGCTCGGCGACACCGACGCGATGGAATACCTCGCGCGCGAAGCCCCCAAAGCGGTTTATGAGCTGGAGCACTACGGCGTTCCTTTCTCGCGCACCGAAGAGGGCAAGATTTATCAGCGTCCATTCGGCGGCCACACCACCGAATTTGGCGAAGGCCCCCCGGTTCAACGAACCTGTGCCGCGGCCGACCGGACTGGTCACGCCATTCTGCACACGCTCTATGGCCAGTCGCTCAAGAACAACGCCGAATTCTACATTGAATACTTCGCGCTTGATCTCCTTATGGAAGACGGCGTTTGCAAAGGTGTCCTGTGCTGGAAACTCGACGACGGCACCTTCCACGTCTTTAACGCCAAAACCGTGGTCCTCGCGACCGGTGGTTATGGCCGCGCCTATTTCTCGGCAACCTCGGCCCACACCTGCACCGGCGACGGTGGCGGCATGGTGGCGCGCGCGGGCCTGCCGATGCAGGACATGGAATTTGTTCAGTTCCACCCAACCGGCATCTACGGCTCGGGTTGTCTGATCACCGAAGGCGCGCGCGGCGAGGGGGGGTATCTCACCAACTCCGAAGGCGAACGTTTCATGGAACGCTACGCCCCAACCTACAAAGACCTCGCGCCGCGTGACTATGTCTCTCGCTCGATGACGATGGAAATCCGCGAAGGCCGCGGTGTTGGCGCCGAAGGTGATCACATTCACCTCAACCTCAGCCACCTGCCTGCCGAAGCTTTGGCCGAACGCCTTCCGGGCATCTCGGAATCGGCGAAAATCTTTGCGGGCGTTGATGTCACCAAAGAGCCGATCCCGGTTATCCCGACGGTTCACTATAATATGGGCGGCATTCCAACCAACTATTGGGGCGAAGTGCTCAACCCAACCGCCGATGACGCCAACGCGATTGTTCCCGGCCTGATGGCTGTGGGCGAAGCGGGCTGTGCCTCGGTGCATGGGGCCAACCGTCTCGGGTCCAACTCGCTGATCGACCTTGTGGTCTTTGGCCGCGCCTCCGCGATCCGCGCTGGCAAGGTGATCGACCGCGATAGCGCCGTCCCAACCGCGCCCAAGGCCGAAATCGACAAGGCGTTTGATCGCTTTGACGGGCTGCGCAATGCGACCGGTGCCATTCCAACCGCCGACCTGCGTTTGGACATGCAGAAAACCATGCAGCGTGACGCGGCCGTTTTCCGGACCGCCAAAACAATGGCCGAGGGTGTCACCGCCATGACCGAAATTGCCGGCAAGCTGGATGACCTCAAAGTCACCGATCGCTCGCTGGTCTGGAACTCGGATCTGATGGAAACGCTGGAACTCACCAACCTGATGCCAAACGCTTTGGCAACCATCGTTGGGGCCGAGGCCCGCAAAGAAAGCCGCGGCGCACATGCGCATGAGGATTTCGCCGAGCGGGACGATGAAAACTGGCGCGTTCACACCATCAGCCGCATTGATGGCGCAAAGGTCGAGCTGTCGCATCGCCCTGTTGTCAAAGATCCGCTGACCACCGAGGACGAAGGCGGCATCTCAGTTGCCAAAATCGCCCCCAAAGCGCGGACATTCTAATGCGCCGCGCCCTCAGCATAGCAGCTCTGGTTCTGGCCGCTGCCACACCCGCACTGGCCAGCTCTGTTGAAGACGAACAGCGTAAGGTTCTGATGGCCTGTCAGGATCGTCTCTTTGGGGTTCCGCCTGTTGGGGCCGAAACCCACATGGAAACGACCTATAACAAAAATCACCCGATTGTTCGGGTGGTTGCGGGCGGTGTCGTCAATGAGTGGCAGGCGCGGGATATCAATTCCTGTGCTGCGCGCACTTGGGGCTTCCAGGGGCCTATTACCCTTGCTGATGGCGCGTTTAGCTCTTCTTGTCCGCCCGGTTTCCGGGGCATGTATCGGGGGACTTTGCTTTGCCGCTAAGTGCCGCTCATAAGTCTGCCCTCAAGGTTGCCCAAAAGGTGACTATTGTTGGGCTTGTCGCCTTTGGTCTCAGCGCCTGCTCTCAGCAGGCGCAGGATGAGATCGCCCGCGACGCTGCGCGCAGCGCCATCACCCCCGTGATCCAAGATAAATTCCCCGGTGTTCCTGTGGAACCGGCGGTCAATTGTGTCATCGACAACGCCAGCGCGCCCCAAATCCGCGCCTTGGCCGTTGATGCCGTTGCCGGTCCTACCGCGTCCACCGTGGAAATCGTAACCCAAATCGTCTCCAAACCCGAGACGCTGACTTGTCTGGCGGCCGATGGCCTTCCAGCCTTGCTTCGATAGGAGAGAGACATGGTCGAACTGACCCTCCCCAAGAACTCGACAATTCGTACGGGTAAAACCTGGCCCAAACCCGAAGGCGCGACCAATGTCCGCCAGTTTCAGATTTACCGCTGGAACCCGGATGACGGCAAAAACCCACAGGTCGATACCTATTTCATTGATATGGATAGCTGTGGCCCAATGATCTTGGACGCGCTGATCAAGATCAAAAACGAAGTTGACCCCACGCTGACCTTCCGCCGCTCGTGCCGCGAAGGGATTTGTGGGTCCTGTGCGATGAACGTCGATGGGATCAACACGCTGGCCTGTATCTACGGGCTGGATGAGGTTGAAACCGACGTGGTCAAAATCTACCCGCTGCCGCATATGCCGGTGGTCAAGGATTTGATCCCCGATCTGACCCATTTCTACGCCCAGCACGCCTCGATCATGCCGTGGTTGGAAACCAAAACCAACCGCCCCGCCAAAGAGTGGAAGCAGTCGATTGACGACCGCAAAAAGCTCGATGGCCTGTATGAATGCGTTATGTGCGCCTCCTGCTCAACATCCTGCCCAAGCTACTGGTGGAATGGCGACAAATACCTCGGGCCAGCCGCGCTCCTGCATGCTTATCGTTGGATCATCGACAGCCGTGATGAGGCCACTGGCGAACGTCTGGACGATCTCGAAGATCCGTTCAAACTCTATCGCTGCCACACCATCATGAACTGCGCCAAGACCTGTCCAAAGGGTCTAAACCCGGCCAAGGCTATCGCAGAAATCAAAAAGATGATGATCGAACGCCACGTCTAAGGTCGTTTGAAACAGATTCCTAAAAACCCCGGTGGCCATCTGGTCGCCGGGGTTTTCTTTTAGGCACCTTCGCCATCGCAATGTCGAAAAAAATACGCCCGATACCCATATGCAAAACCTGCAACGCGGTATTGCAAGATTGTCCGCTGATTTCCGATGCGAACATCCCTACCTTCTGGGTCAGGGAGGGGCTGCCACAAATCGAAAGGCACTCCGATGGCACAGCAGAATAAAACCAAAGCGCAACAAGCGCTTGAGGCACTCGAACAAGCTTGGGCATACTACACCCCCGAGCCACATCCCGCTCCTGCGGGCCCGGCGTATGAGGATATTCCGCTAGCCGCCTGACAATACCACTCACGCGACGATGAGGCCGTGCCGTTAGGTGCGGTCTTTGTGGGTCTGGCGCTGCGCCCTTGGGTTGGCTATCACCCACCGCATGTACCTCTTTCCAATCCTCGTCATCGCGGTGTTACTTTATGGCCTGCTGGCCAAACGCGAAACGCGTGATTGTCGTTGGCGCGAAAAGCGCGACCCTGCTTCGGATCAAAGCGATTGGACCTGTCTACATTGCGGGGCCACAATGCGCGGCCCCCAATCAACGCCTCCCAAATCCTGCCTGCGTGCATAAACGCTTGCCAAATCAACCATCTCCGCGTTTCCTGCCCAAAAACCAAGGAGAGCGCGATGTCGTCTGCCCCCCCCGATGCCGAGGCGCGCCGCGCCATTGCCCCGGTCATTTGCTACCCAAATGATAGCCTGCCCAAGCCGGACCTAGCGCTGTATCAAAAGGCTCTCACCACGGCGCAGGTCTCTGACACAACGCTGGCTCCACCGCGTGACGCCTGCACCTTTGAGGTCCCCGCCGGGTGTTTCTTTCGCATATCTAGCGTCGACGGCGCGCAGGTTGGTGATCTCAACCTTTGGAACGCCCAAGACCTGTCAGAGCGGTTTTATTCCGGCAAAACCCGTGCCTTGCACGGCACCCATGTGACCACGGGCGAACGTTTGTGGACAAGCTTTCCGCATCTGCGCCCCATGGCAACCATCGTCGAGGATAGCCTCGATTGGTACGGGATCGACGAATTTGGCGGCTCGGTTCATGACGTTATCGGGACGCGCTGTGACCCCTATACCGGCAACCTTCTGGCCGGTTCGCAGTATCATTATTGTTGTCATTCCAACCTGACACGGGCGCTTGCGGCGCATTTGGGCATTGCGCTTGAGGACGCGGAACCGCATGTGCATGACGTTCTCAACGTCTTTATGTGTACGGGGTTCACCCGCGATACGGGGCAATACTTCATGAAAGCCAGCCCGGTGCGCCCCGGCGATCAATTGACATTTTTTGCTGAAATACCGCTTTTGGGCGCGCTCAGCGCCTGTCCGGGTGGGGATTGTTCGTCGGAGCATAGCTCGGACGAAGCCGCGTGTTATCCCCTCAAGGTCGAGGTCCTGACTCCAACCAAGGGGAGCCTTGCGCATTGGTCCAGCCCTCCGCGCAACGGCTATGATCGCACACACGGTGCCTAAAACGGTAGGGTGGGGATGTTCCCCACCCTTTTGTTTTCAAACGGATTAAGCGTCTGGAAAAGCCGCTTCCAAAGCGATTTCCACCATATCCCCGAACGACCGTTCCCGATCTTCGGATGGCAATGCTTCACCGGTTTTCAGGTGATCAGACACCGTCAGAACCGCCAAAGCCCGCACGCCATAGCGCGCCGCAAGGATGTACAGTTCCGCCGCTTCCATTTCGACACCTAGGGTGCCGTGGCGTTCCATCTGTTCGGTCAAATCCGGGCGCTCGTCATAGAACACATCGGACGAATAAATGCCGCCAACATGGTAGGGCACATCGCGCGATTTGGCCGTGGCCACCGCATTCGCCAACAATCCGTAATCGGCACAAGGGGCAAAGTTCAGCTCCTTGAAAATGCCGCGCGACGGGGTCGACAATGTTGACGCAGTCATCGCGATGATCACGTCCCGCACTTTGACTGCGTCCTGCATTCCGCCACATGACCCGATCCGGATAAGGGTTTTGGCCCCGTAATCGCGGATAAGCTCATTGGCGTAAATTGACAGTGACGGCATGCCCATGCCCGAGCCGTGAATCGTGACGGGGTTCCCGCGCCACGTGCCGGTAAAGCCCAGCATGCCACGCACCTTGTTCACACAAACAGCGTCATCAAGAAACTTTTCCGCTGCCCATTCGGCGCGATAGGGATCGCCGGGCATCAAAACAGTTTCTGCGATTTGGCCTTTTTCAGCTCCGATATGGACAGTCATCTCAGATTTCCATGTCTTCGACGGATTTGCCCGCATTCAATGCGTCAACAACCCATTTTGGTTTGCGGCCACGGCCGGTCCACGTCTGGGTTGGGTCGGCTGGGTTGGCGTATTTTGGTGCGCCTTTGGTTGTTTTACCACCGGCGGACAGGATTTCATCCAGTGAATAGCCAAATTCCTTGGCAACCTTTTCAGCGGCCAGTTTGGCTTCGGCTTTGCGACGCGCGTCAACGCTTTTCAGCGCCTTGGTGGCATCCGCAATCAGTTTGCTTAGCTCTTCACGAGAAAGGCTCTCAAGATCGATTTGCATATTCCCTCTCCTTTGTTTTTCTGAACGCTACCTCGTTAAATACGAGCTAAGTCTCAAGAGGGGATTTGTGTCAATGGCAATCAATTGCTTAAAATAATGAAGATCGCCCAATTAGAAATTGAGCGACCTTCGAATTTATTACCGTAAAACGGTATATTTTTAGGGTTTGATGCTATTCAGCGGCGACCGGTTTTGTGTCAGCCAGTGCCACAATATCACGCATGATTGAATTGAGTTCAAAGTCTTTGGGGGTATAAACCCGCGCGACTCCCATGGCGCGGAGGCGCTCCGCGTCATCATCGGGAATGATACCGCCAACGGTGACCGGAATATGAGAAAGCCCTTCTTCGCGCATTCTGTTCATCACATCTTCGACCAATGGAATATGGCTACCTGATAGAATAGATAGGCCAATCACATGCGCTCCGTCTTTTGCGGCGTCGATGATTTGCTCCGGTGTCAGGCGAATACCTTCGTAGTCGATTTCCATACCGCAATCGCGGGCACGGAAGGCGATTTGTTCGGCTCCATTGGAGTGTCCGTCCAATCCAGGCTTACCGACGAGAAAGCGCAAACGCCGACCCAGCTTGTCGCTGACCGCATCCACAGCCTCGCGAATATCATCGAGCCCTTCGGTTTTGTTGCTCACCGATTTGGAGACGCCGGTCGGGCCGCGATATTCACCGTGTACGCCACGCATCTGCGCCGCCCATTCACCGGTTGTTACCCCGGCCTTGGCACAGGCAATCGAGGCCGGCATAACGTTTTCCCCGGCCTCAGATGCCGCGCGCAGGGCCGCCAGAGCGGCTTGAACCGCGGCGTCATCGCGTTCGGCTTTCCATTCATTAAGACGGGCAATCTGTTCCTGCTCAACCGCCGGGTCAACAACCATGATGCCGCCGTCTTCGCCCACCAATGGCGAGTCTTCGCCCTCGGTCCATTTGTTCACGCCAACAACAACGGTTTCATTGCGCTCGATGCGGTTTAGGCGTTCCGCATTAGAGTCAACCAAACGACCTTTCATATATTCAATGGATCCAATCGCGCCGTCCATCGATTCAATATTGGCCAATTCGGCGCGCGCCCCATCTTTGAGCGCTTCGACTTTGCGATCCACCGCCGGGTTGCCTTCGAACAGATCGTCGTATTCCAATAGATCGGTTTCATATGCCAAAATCTGCTGCATCCGCATTGACCATTGCTGATCCCAGGGGCGCGGCAATCCAAGGGCTTCATTCCAGGCTGGCAATTGTACGGCACGGGCGCGGGCCTTTTTGCTCAGCGTCACAGCCAGCATTTCTATCAAAATCCGGTAAACGTTGTTTTCGGGCTGTTGTTCCGTCAATCCGAGCGAGTTCACCTGAACACCATAACGGAACCGGCGGAATTTCGGGTTTTCGACGCCATAACGTTCCTGAAGGATCTCATCCCACAGGTCGACAAAGGCCCGCATCTTGCACATCTCGGTCACAAACCGAATGCCGGCATTCACAAAGAATGAAATCCGCCCGCAAAGCGCCGGGAAATCCTCGGGATCAACGCGCGGCTTCAATTCGTCCAACACCGCAATTGCTGTTGCCAAAGCGAATGACAATTCCTGCTCTGGCGTCGCGCCCGCCTCTTGCAAGTGATAGGAACACACGTTCATCGGGTTCCACTTTGGCACATGTTTGTAACAATACTCGGCCACATCGCCGATCATCTTTAGGCTCGGCTTGGGCGGACATATATATGTGCCGCGCGACAGGTATTCCTTGATCAGATCGTTTTGCACCGTGCCCTGAAGCTTGGACACATCCGCGCCCTGTTCCTCGGCCGTGGCAATATAAAGCGACAACAACCAAGGCGCAGTGGCGTTGATGGTCATCGAGGTGTTCATCTGTTCCAATGGAATATCGGCAAACAGGGTGCGCATGTCGCCCAGATGGCAGACCGGGACACCGACTTTCCCAACTTCACCCCGCGCAAGAATATGATCGCTGTCATACCCCGTCTGCGTGGGAAGGTCGAAGGCCACCGACAAACCTGTCTGCCCTTTGGCAAGGTTGTTGCGGTACAAAGCATTGGATGCTTTGGCGGTCGAATGGCCTGCATAGGTTCTAATCAACCACGGGCGGTCTTTTTGAATGTCGGTCATCGGGGCCTCCATCGGCAAGAATCTGGTGTCGCAATCATATTGCTTTTGCGAATGGATAGACGAAAGAATATGTCGCGTCAATTCGCTGCGTTGCGGCGGTGCATCTGCAGCATATCACAAAGCGCGCCGGCCCTCATGGGGCGAGGCGCCGCAAAGGTCTAATTAAATCTGACGTTAGCGCTCGCGTCGTTGGGGGCAGGGGGCAACAGCCCAGAAATCGCCATACCAATCTCTCCCAAACGTCGGGTAAATCGGACCGATTGCCGTTGCCGTGGCACAGAACGGCGGCGTTAACCGGTCATTTCGGGCCAAAATCCACTCCGGCTCCCAAAACTGGGGGGCAATCTGACTCAATCTTCCCGAGAATCGAACAGATTCCCCCTCTTGATCGATGTTGCCGGGGCTGCCACGGTGATTAACCATGAATAATCCGGTTACGATCCCACTCTGGGCGTTTTTATTGATTTTGGGTTTTGCGGCGATCACCTTTGCCTCGCATTTCCTGTTCCCGTCCGTGCGTTGGTTTTTCCGACATCGCATGGAGCGGGCAGTGACCCGTTTGAACACCCGACTTGAGCGGCCTATCGAACCGTTTCGCCTGTTGCGTCGTTACGATCTGATCCAGCGGTTGATCTATGATCCCGAGGTGACGCAGGCCATTGTTGATCATGCACGCGAAACCGGCGTGCGCGAGGACGTCGCCTTTGAACGCGCCCGGCGTTATGCGCGCGAAATTGTGCCAAGCTTCTCCGCCTTTGCCTATTTTGGCTGGGGGGTGCGGGGCGCGCGGTTCCTGTCCAAAGCGCTGTATCGCGTGCGCCTTGGTCATCATGATCCCAAGGAACTCGCCGGTATCGAGGCCGAGGCCACTGTGGTTTTTGTGATGAACCACCGCTCCAACATGGATTACGTCCTTGTCACCCATCTCGCGGCGGATCGCTCTGCCCTGTCTTATGCGGTTGGTGAATGGGCTCAGGTTTGGCCGCTGGCCCAGCTGATCCGCTCAATGGGGGCCTATTTTATCCGGCGAAAATCCCGAGATGCCTTGTACCGCAAGGTGTTACGCCAATATGTCCGCATGGCGACCCAAGGCGGCGTGACCCAGGCGATCTTTCCCGAAGGCGGGCTAAGCCTTGATGGCGCGCTGGCCCCGGCCAAGCTGGGGTTGCTGACGTATATGATGGATGGTCACGATCTTGACGCCCGCGATGTGGTGTTTGTGCCGGTTGGTCTCAACTACGACCGCGTGCTCGAAGACACGGTTTTGGTCGGCGCGGCCAAATCCGGCGGGCGGCGCTTTAACGCCAAAATTGCCCATGTGACGCAGGCCTTGTTCAAGCAAATCTGGTTGCGGGTCCGCGGCAAATTCCACCGGTTTGGCTATGCCGCCGTGAGCTTTGGCGCGCCTCTGTCCTTGCGGGCGCATCCCGATCTCATCGACGATCCGCAAGGGTTAGCCGATCGGCTGATGAAGGATGTCGGAGCGGTGGTGCCGGTTTTGCCTGTGCCCTTGGTGGCGCATCTGTTGTTGGCCCAAGACCAGACGCGCACCGCGCTTGAAGCGGCGTTTGAGACAGCGTTGAACGGGCTCGAGTCAAGTCATGCCCATCTGCCACGGGGTGACATTTCTTATGCGGTTGAGGTTGGTTTACGCGGGTTAGAGGAGCGTGGATTGATTGAAAAACATGGGGAAATCTATCTGGTTAACAAAGAGTCACGGGATCTCGTTGAATTTTATGCAAATTCGATCCGGCATCTTTTTTAACTGATTTTTAAGGGAATTTCTGCGTTTGCGAAGGGATTTCTGCACTCGCTCGGTTATAAAATTACAAAATACCCGGTTTCTGCGATTGCATTGTTGCGCGCCCTCTTGTACTTCAAGGGCAAGCCCCCGCACGATTCTGCACTGCAGAAGGGGGAAGGAAACGCAACTTTTCGTACCCAAGGAGGCCCCCATGGCTCTGGATCAGGACA
Source organism: Pelagimonas sp. (assembly GCF_058892305.1). Taxonomy (NCBI): domain Bacteria; kingdom Pseudomonadati; phylum Pseudomonadota; class Alphaproteobacteria; order Rhodobacterales; family Roseobacteraceae; genus Pelagimonas; species Pelagimonas sp. Next base: position 51,947 of record NZ_JBZXVN010000021.1, on the reverse strand, counting down.
CCGGTATCGCGCAATACGACGCCCCCGAAAAAGACCTCTATGAAATCGGCGAAATGCCCCCAATGGGCTATGTTCCCAAGAAGATGTATTCATGGGCCATTCGCCGCGATCGCCATGGTGAGCCGCTGCAATCCTTCCAAAAAGAGGTGGTCGACACATGGCAGGTCGACAGCCACGAAGTGCTGGTTTTGGTCATGGCTGCGGGCGTGAACTACAACGGTGTTTGGGCTGGTTTGGGCGAGCCAATTTCGCCGTTTGACGTGCACAAGCAAGACTACCACATCGCCGGTTCCGATGCTTCGGGCATCGTGTGGGCCGTTGGTGACAAAGTCAAAAACTGGAAGGTTGGCGACGAGGTTGTTATCCATTGTAATCAAGACGATGGCGACGATGAAGAGTGTAACGGCGGCGATCCGATGTTCTCTCCAACCCAGCGTATTTGGGGTTACGAGACCGGTGATGGCTCCTTCTCTCAGTTCACCCGCGTTCAGGCTCAGCAGCTGATGCCACGCCCCAAGCATCTGACTTGGGAAGAGGCGGCTTGCTACACGCTAACACTGGCCACTGCGTACCGTATGCTGTTCGGTCACCACCCGCATGAGCTTAAGCCGGGCCAGAACGTTCTGGTTTGGGGCGCGTCGGGCGGTCTTGGCTCCTATGCGATCCAGCTGGCCAACACAGCCGGTGCCAATGCGATTGGTGTGATTTCGGACGAAAGCAAGCGTGATTTTGTTCTGGCGCAGGGCGCTAAGGGCGTGATTAACCGCAAAGATTTCAACTGCTGGGGCCAATTGCCCACGGTGAACAGCCCCGAATATAACGCGTGGCTCAAAGAAGCCCGTAAGTTCGGCAAAGCCATCTGGGACATCACCGGCAAAGGCGTCAGCGTCGACATGGTGTTCGAACACCCGGGCGAAGCGACCTTCCCTGTGTCGACCCTTGTGGTGAAAAAGGGCGGTATCGTTGTGATCTGCGCCGGCACCTCCGGTTTCAACACAACCTTCGACGTGCGTTATATGTGGATGCACCAGAAGCGTTTGCAGGGCTCGCACTTTGCCAACCTAAAACAAGCCGCATCGGCGAACCGTCTGATGTGCGAACGTCGCCTTGACCCATGTATGTCCGAGGTCTTCCCATGGGAAGAAATTCCAGAGGCCCACATGAAAATGCTGCGCAACGAGCACAAGCCGGGTAACATGGCCGTGCTGGTTCAAGCCCCCACAACTGGGCTGCGTACATTTGAGGACGCGCTGGAAGCTAAGAAGTAAGCTTTCACACTGCTGATCTTGAAACGCCCGCGAATCACCATTTGGTGGCGCGGGCGTTTTTGTTTGATAGATCGCATTTTAGAAAACAATCACTTGGAGAAACGCCCCTTCGCAGTTTCTGGGGAGTGAGATTCCGTGAATATTAACCGTGATTGGCACATGCTATTGTTGATTTAATGGATCATTAACCTGCTATAAGAGAGACTTGATATGGGACAAGATTGGATACTGGACGTACTGGCTGACCTGAAAACTTTCGCTCGTGAAAATGGTATGCCGTCGCTTGCGGCGCAGCTAGATGACGCGAGCTTTGTGGCTCATGCCGAAATTGCGTCCCTTGCCGAAGAAAACGGGATTGGGCTTTTTGGAAAACGTGCCGCGCCTGGACAGGTTGATACAACGTTTGGAATCGGCTGAAGGGCTTGATGATCTACAGGTTGCGATCGAAGAGCTTCGTGACCAACTTGGTGTGGATCATCTTGTGTATCATTGGGTCAGCAGCAACGGGGAACAATACGGTTGCGGGACCTATGATTTGGAATGGGTCAATCGCTATGTCGAAAAGGGCTACCTAAGAGTCGATCCCGTCATCCAAGGGTGTTATCAACGTTTTCACCCGGTTGACTGGAAGCGGCTGGATTGGTCCAGCAAAGCGGCCCGACAATTGCTGCAAGATGCAATCAAACATGGGGTCGGCAACCAAGGCTATTCAATTCCGATCAGGGGCCCCAACGGTCAGTTTGCCCTGTTCACGCTAAGCCACAATGCATCGGATGAGGATTGGGAGCAGTTTACCAACGATAATCGGCGCGATCTGATCTTGATTGCCCATTACTTCAATCAAAAGGCGTTGGAACTAGAACCGGGGCGGAAGCCGGAACAGGCACAAGCGCTTTCGCCCAGAGAGATCGAAGCAATGACATTGTTGGCCGTCGGCTATAGCAGAGCCCAGGCCGCCGACACCCTGTCGATCTCTGAACATACATTGCGGGTCTATGTAGAAAGCGCGCGTTTCAAACTCGGCGCGTTGAACACAACCCACGCAGTGGCCAAGGCGCTGAGCCGCGGTGTAATTGTGGTCTGAATGTGGCAGCATTCGGGCGCAATTAAGGCTGTGGTAACCCTACCGTTCGCATTATTCTAACCTCGTTAACGGGCCAGACGGCAATCTCTCCTCATCACATCAACGAGGGGCAAACTCATGATCCGTTACATTTACGCCGAAGACCTGAACAACTTTCCAAAGCTGGCACGCACCATGTTTGAAGACCGTGCCGATCAGTTCAAGACCCGTCTGGGTTGGGCTGTGACCGTTGACGAACGTGGCTTTGAGCGTGACGAATACGATGATGAAAACCCTCTCTATGTGATCTGGGAAAATGCCGATGGCAGCCATGGTGGCTCCATGCGCTTGCTGCCAACGACCGGCAAAACCATGGTCAACGACCACTTTATCCACCTGACCGACGGCGTCCGCATTGAAAGCCCAATCATCTGGGAATGCACACGTTTTTGCTTGTCTCGTGGTGCCACACCCGGTGTTGCTGCGGCTCTGATGTTGGCCGGTGGCGAAGTAATGAAAGAATTCGGTGTTGAGCATTACGTTGGCGTCTTTGATGCCCGAATGGTGCGGATTTATCGCCGTATTGGTTCGTCCCCTGAGGTTCTGGGGAGCGAAGGTGAAGGCCGTGAACGGATCAGCGTTGGGTTGTGGGAATTCACCGCAGACGCACAGGCCTCAGTTGCCAAAAGTGCCGGTATCACACCCGATATGTCCAAGCGTTGGTTCGAATTATCCTTTGGCGCCCCGGTTTCGCTCGACGAGCAAGCCAACCCGTTTCTGGCGAACCTGACGGCCGCCGCCTAACAGTCCATCCAAACACCCCGCATGTGACCGGCGCGTGAGCAATGCTCGCGCGCTTGGTGTTTGTAGCGCTTTGATCTGGCGCCCCAAGTGCCCCGCATATAGGGTGCGCGCATGACAGCACCTTCAATCATTTTCTCCGAAGATCAGGCCCTTGCCCATGACCGCGTCGCCGACATGCTACGTGAGGCGGGCGTTGATTTGGATGAAGGTCTCTCCGGACCAGCCAATGATGGACCCGGCCGGGTGATGGCCCTTATGGGCAAGGCCGGTAGCGGCAAAACGCTTTTGTTGGCCGAATTGGTCAAAGCCCTTGAAAACGCGGGTGTTGGCATCGTTTCAGGCGACTACGAATCCAAAAGCAGCCGTGAAAAACGCACGCTTGCGGTGCTTGCCCCAACCAACAAAGCGGCCTTTGTTTTGCGCACGCGTGGCGTGCCGGCGACCACCATTCACCGCATTTTATACACACCCGTTTACGACCCGGAATTTGAACGGGTGGCGGAATGGTTGATGGGCAATGATGAGAAGCCCGAAATTGAAGGCCTAAGCGACGAAGCTTTTGAACGTGCGAAAAACAGCTACGAGTTACACAAATCGATTCCGGCGGCTTTGGCGGCGGCGGGCCTGCGTGGGTCTGACTTCATCACCGGCTGGAAGCGGCGCGATGATCCGTTGGATATAGGGTTTGTCGATGAATCTTCGATGTTGGATGATCGACAATTCGAAGACCTAAAGGAAATCTTCCCAAATCTGGTGCTCTTTGGCGATCCGGCTCAGCTTCCGCCTGTTAATCAATCGGGCGAAATGGTGTTCGAAAAGATCAAAGATAGCCAAAAACTCGAGCTGCACCGGGTTCACCGTCAAGAGGCCGACAATCCGATTCTTGATTTGGCTCATGCCTTGGCGGATCCGCAACTCGGGTTTGATGAATTTGAACACATGATCGAAGACGTCTCGCGCAAAGATGATCGCGTTGTTTACGCGCAGCGGGTCGAAGTGGATTTGATGGCGCGCTCGCCGGTATTGGTTTGGCGGAATGCGACGCGGATTCGGTTGATCAATGCCTTTCGCGCCGTTCATGGCGCACCGGAAACAGAACTTTTACCGGGCGAACCGTTGATTTGTGACGGGATCGAACTGCCCCTGAAGCACCGAAAAAAGCGGCTCGATCTTGAGGCGCGTGGCCTGATCAAAGGGGCTCAGGTGGTTTACCTTGGGCCGGGTCGTAAACCGGGGTTTTCGCGCCTTCATGTGATGGGGGCGATAGAGCCGCAAGTCTCGGCCGCATCCATTGTGAAAATCGAAAAACCCGAGGAAGCAGAACCGTTTATCCCCTTTGCCGCCCGCATGGGGGCGACGTTTCTGCATGGGGCCGCAGTAACGATTCACAAGTCGCAAGGCAGCCAGTGGGAAAATGTTCAGGTGTTCGCGCCCGATCTTTATGCGGCGGCGCGTATGGGACGATCTGAGGCAGGTCAGCCATTGTGGAAACGTCTTGCCTATGTGGCGATAACGCGGGCGTCGGAACGTCTGTTTTGGGTGGTGCGCAACCGATTATCCAAGCCTTCCGGCATTCTCGAAATTGATGATCTGGGCGGAACCCCAGCGCCTTTGGCGCTGGAGCCCCAAACCGAGATTGACGGGTTATAGGGCAACGATCTGCTTGCCGGTATTGCCGCCTTTGAGCATGGAGATGAACGCATCTGGCATGTTGTCTAACCCCTGTGCCACGTCTTCCAAATGCTTGATCTCGCCGGACAAAACCTTGGCTGGGATATCGGTCAAGAACTCGGGATAGTCGTCCCAATGATCAAAGATGATAAAGCCCGAAACATGCAGGCGTTTGACAAGGATCGAACGCCACAACATCGGTAGGCGGTCTTGCGACTCCTCAACACCACCATACCATGAAATCATCCCACATACTGGAATGCGTCCGCCGACGTTCATCAAAGGCAAGGTTGCCTCAAGAACTTTGCCACCAACGTTTTCCCAATAGATATCAACTCCATCTGGGGCCAATTCGGCCAAATCTTTGCGCAAATCGGCGGCGGTTTCATAGGCACGGTGATCCAGAGCGGCGTCAAACCCAAAGGTTTCCGTGGCGATGCGGCATTTTTCGGCCCCGCCGGCGATGGCGATCGTGCGCAAACCGGCGGCCTTGGCCAGTTGTCCAACCATGGCCCCGACCGGACCGGTTGCCGCCGCCACGACCAAGGTTTCGCCGGCTTGCGGCCGGCCGTATTTGCGCAGTCCCGTCCAAGCGGTGAAACCGGGCATGCCCAATGCCCCCAGAAACAAGGACGGGGGCACCTCGGCGGGTAACACCCGTGCCTCGGTGGCCTTGACCACGGCGTGGCTGGCCCAACCGGTCATGCCCGTAGCCAGATCACCGACCTTAAACCCATCGGCCTGTGAGGCGATCACCCGCCCGACACCTTGGCCTGTCATCGTTTCGCCAATCCCCACCGAGGGGGCATAGCTTTGGACATCATCCATGCGGCCACGCATATAGGGGTCTAGCGACAAGTGGCTGGCTTTGATGACAATTTCGCCCTCTGCTGGCTCTGGTACTGGGCCAGTTTCAAGGCTGAAATCTTCTGGTACCGGGTCGCCCTTGGGACGGCGCGCCAAGGCAATGCGTTGCATGTCGGTCATAAATCCCCCTACGTCACGAAGTGTTTTTCAGGTGCAAAACCTGTTGCCTTTGGTCGCTTGGTTTTGCCACTCTGTTTGCAAACATAGCAGACGGCAGGGGAGGGTCAGATGCAAGGCATGATGATGCAGATGCCGCTACGTATTATCGAGATACTACGATATGCGAGCGAAGTTCATCCAGAAGGTGAAATCGTTTCGGTGCGAACCGAAGGCGACATTCATCGCGAAACCTATGCCGACGCTTTTAAACGCAGCGCGCAATTGGCCCATGGTCTCAAAGCCTTGGGTGTGGGTGATGGCGATAGAATTGCAACACTCGCGTGGAACGGCTATCGCCATTTTGAGCTATACTATGCGATCTCGGGCATGGGGGCGGTATGTCATACCATCAACCCGCGCTTGTCGGCCGAACAGATGCTTTACATTATCGGTCATGCCGAAGATCAGGTTTTGTTTGTTGATCTGACCTTTGTGCCGATCCTAGAAGCCTTGGCCGATCACCTGCCATCGGGTCTGAAACTTGTGGTGATGACCGACCGGGCGCATATGCCCGATAACCCGCTAACCTTGCTTTGCTACGAAGAGCTATTGGACGGGCAGCCCGACACCTACGATTGGCCGCTGGTCGATGAAAACGCTGCGTCGAGCCTGTGCTACACATCGGGAACAACAGGCCATCCCAAGGGCGCACTTTATTCGCATCGCTCAACCGTTTTACACGCCTTTATGGTCGCGATTGTCGTTCCAAAATCCCTACACGAAGGCGCGCGGATCTTGCCCGTTGTGCCGATGTTCCACGTCAACTCATGGGGCTTGCCCTATGCGGCCCCTCTTGTTGGGGCGTCTTTGATCATGCCTGGACCTAGGCTTGATGGAGCGTCGCTGTTTGATCTGATGGAGGTCGAACAGGTCACCGCAAGCTGGGGCGTTCCGACGGTATGGTTGGGATTGCGCGGTGAGATGGACAAACGGGACGCGGTCCCCTCACAGTTGGCACAGCTGGTGATCGGCGGATCGGCAGCAGCGCGCGACATGATTACCTTCTTTGAAGACAAAGGGATAGACGTTTGTCACGCTTGGGGCATGACAGAGATGAGCCCGATTGGAACGCAAGCCCAACTGTCGCGCCCGATGGCTGACTTGCCGGAGAAAACCAAGATTGATTACAAATGTACCCAAGGCCGTCGGGTCTTTGGTGTCGACATGAAAATTGTCGACGAAACGGGTGCGCGGCTTCCCCATGATGGCACGGCCGTCGGGGAATTGTACGTCCGGGGCAACGCTGTGATTTCCGGGTATTTTAACAACGAAGAGGCCTCGAATGCGGCGATGGATGCCGAGGGTTGGTTTGGTACCGGCGATGTGGCAAGTATCGACGACAAAGGATTTTTGTCGCTTCAAGACCGGTCCAAAGACCTGATCAAATCGGGGGGCGAATGGATCAGCTCGATTGATCTTGAAAACATGGCCCTTGCGCATCCCAAGGTTGCCAATTGCGCCGTGATCGCCATTGCACACCCGAAATGGGATGAACGCCCGCTTTTGGTTGTTGTGCCTGTTGAGGTTGATGATCCGCCCGATCTGGCCGACATTCATGAGATGATGCTAGAACATGTTGCGCGCTGGCAATTGCCCGACGATATGGTTTTGACCGATGCCCTGCCTTTGACGGCGACGGGCAAGGTTTCAAAGCTGACCCTGCGCAAAACCTTTGGCGATCATGTTCTGCCTGATCTTGCCGGATGATACATGACGATCTGCGGGCGTTGCCCGAGCAAGTAACGGATTGGGTGGCATTGGATGCGCAAAAGGTAAAAGCCTTTGCCGATGCCACCGAAGATTGGCAGTTCATTCACCTTGATGAGGCCCGCGCCGCCGCAGAAACGCCGTTTGGCGGGGCCATCGCGCATGGGTTTTTGACCCTGTCGATGCTGTCGATGATGTCCTATCAGGTGGTGCCCGATCTGCCGGGTGTACGCGCCAGTATCAACTATGGCTTTGATCGCATTCGCTTTATTTCTCCGGTGCGTGTTGGCGCGCGGGTGCGGGGCAGGTTTGTCGTGGCCTCGGTTGACGAAGGTGAAGGGTGGCTTGCCGTTCATTGGGATGTCACGGTCGAAATTGAAAATCAAAGCCGCCCGGCCTTGGCGGCACAGTGGATCACCCGTCTGGAATTGGAGACATAAGATGGATCTTGGAGTAACAGACCGGGTACGCCCGTTGATCGAAGCGGTGCGCCACATGGTCGAAGATGACATCGCGCCACTGGATGCGGAGTTTCACGCCGAGGTTGGTAAACACCCCTCGGGTGATCGCTTTCAACACACCGACCGGCAATTGGAAATCTTGAACGGTCTCAAGGCTTTGGCCCGCGAGCGGGGGCTTTGGAACTTTTGGCTGACCGATAGTGATCGCGGCTATGGCCTTAGCACGGTGGAATACGCCTATCTGGCCGAGGAAATGGGCAAGGTTGGCATCGCCGCCGAGGTGTTCAACTGCAACGCGCCCGATACCGGAAACATGGAAGTGCTGGAACGCTATGGCGCGGATTGGATGAAAGAGCGCTGGCTGACGCCCTTGCTCAACGGTGACATCCGCTCCGCCTATGTGATGACGGAACCGGATGTGGCCTCGTCCGATGCGGCGCAATTGGCATTTGAGGCGCGGCGTGACGGCGATGATTATGTTCTAAACGGCGAGAAATGGTGGATCAGCGGGGCAGGGGACCCGCGCTGCAAAGTCTATATTTTGATGGCTTGCACCGACCCGGAGGCCGCCAAACATAGCCGCCACACCATGTTTGTCATGGATGCCGATTCATCGGGGATCGAAGTGCTACGCCCGATGCAGGTCTTTGGCCAAGATGATGCGCCACACGGGCATATGCACCTGCGGTTCACCAATGTCCGCATCCCGGCGCGCAATGTGATTTTGGGCGAAGCCCGTGGGTTTGAGGTTGCTCAAGGGCGGCTTGGCCCCGGTCGCATCCACCACTGTATGCGCGCGATTGGTCAGGCGGAAAAAGCCTTGGACATGATGTGCAAACGCGGCCTCGAACGCGAGGCATTTGGCAAGCGGATTGCCGATCTCGGGGCCAATTACGACATCATCGCCAATGCCCGGATGGAGATCGAGATGGCGCGGCTTTTGTGTCTCAAGGCCGCGTGGATGATGGATAGCGCCGGGGTCCGCGCCGCCCAGCCGTGGATTTCCAAGATCAAGGTGGTTGCGCCTTTGATGGCGGGCAAAGTCATTGACGAGGCCATGCAATTGCACGGCGCTGCCGGTATTTCGCAAGACACCACGCTGGCTTCGATGTGGACCCATGTGCGCACCTTGCGGTTTGCCGATGGACCGGACGCGGTGCACCGTCGTCAAGTTGCCCGGGCCGAGCTGCGCAAGCATTCCAATCAGGCAGGGTAAGCGATGCAAGTCTCTGACCTTGATAGGGTTTCTGGCTGGATGCGTACCCATGTGCCGGGCTTTCATGGCCCGGTTCAGGCGACCAAATTCGACGTGGGCCAGTCCAATCCGACCTACCGGCTTGAGGCTCCCTCGGGCTGCTACGTTTTGCGTCGCAAACCCCCCGGCATCCTGTTGAAATCCGCCCATGCTGTGGACCGCGAATACCGGGTGCAACGCGCCTTGGCGCACTCCGATGTGCCGGTGCCCAACATGTTGGCGCTTTGTCAGGATGACACCATCCTCGGCACCGATTTCTACATCATGGAACATGTCGTCGGCCGCAACATTGTTGACCCGTCCATGCCTGATACGTCCCCCGAGGGACGGCGCGCCGTCATGGCGGAAATGAACCGCGTTTTGGCGGCGATCCATTCGGTGGATGTTGATGCGGTGGGACTTTCCGATTTCGGCCCCCCCGGCCACTATTTCGAACGCCAATTGGGCCGGTGGAGCAAACAATACCGCGCGTCAGAGACCGAAAATCTAAGCGAAATGGAACAGCTTATCATATGGCTGGCCGACAACATGCCTGCTGATGATGGCCAACGTACCTTGGTGCATGGGGATTACCGCATTGATAACATGCTGTTTTCCCAAGAAGGCGCAGCCTGCCTCGCGGTGCTGGATTGGGAGCTTTCAACCCTCGGCCACCCCTACGCCGACCTTGCCGGGGTTATCATGCAATGGCAATTGCCCCCCGGTGGCGAAGGGCGCGGATTGGCGGGTCTTGACCGAGCGAGCCTCGGCCTTCCTTCTGATGCGGCGTTTGTCGCCGACTACTGTAAACGCCGCAACATATCCAACATCGACAATTTCGGCTTCTACCTCGCGTTCTCCTTCTTTCGCATGGCGGCCATTCTGCAAGGCGTTAAGAAACGCGCGCTTGACGGCAATGCGGCCAACCCGGAAAAGGGTCTCAGACTTGGGGCCTTTGTCCCGCATTTTGCACAACTCGGATTAAAGGCCAAACACTGGAATGGATGAAAACCTGCGCGAAAAATCATACGCTTACGCCAAGCATCTCGGGTTTGAAATGGTGGATTGGCGGGATGGATACTCCAAATTCCAACTGCCCCTAGAACCCCATATCATGAACCGCCACGGAAGCCCGCACGGCGGCTCGCACGCCTCGCTCTTGGATACGGTGATGGGCTTTGCTGGGTGTTTTACTGGCGATCCCGACAATCGCCAAATGTGTTGGACGCTCACACTGAACGTCCAATACTTGTCACGCCCGCACGGCAAAGTCTTTATCGCAGAAGGGTTTAAAACCGGTGGCGGTAAATCGACCTTCTTCGCCGAAGGCACGATCAGTGATGAAACCGGCGAGCTAATCGCCAAAGGCACGGGCACATTCCGCTACCGCAAGTAACGTGCCCAAGTAACGCGCCTCTGTTTCTTCTTTCCAAAAATGTCCCAGGGGGCCAACGGCGGGGGCAGTACCCCCTCCGCCCGATTAACCCGCGACTGACGCCTTGATTGCGCGGATATTGTCGCCATAAGGCGTTGGGTTTTCAACCGAGCCACCACGGAACACCGCCGAGCCAGCCACCAATACATCCGCCCCGGCGTCGACAACCAAAGGTGCGGTGGTTGGATCAACGCCGCCGTCGATCTCAATATGCACCGGGCGGTCACCAATCATCTCGCGCAACTTGCGTACCTTGGCGGTCATGTCGATGAACTTTTGGCCACCAAATCCGGGGTTTACAGTCATCACACAGACCAGATCGGTGAGGTCAAGAAGGTGTTCAACCGCTTCGGCGGGGGTGCCGGGGTTGAGCGCGATGCCTGACTTCATACCGGCGCCGCGAATGGCCTGCATGGTGCGATGACTATGGGCACCGGCCTCGACATGGGCGGTCAAAATATCGGCCCCCGCATCGGCATAGGCGTCGATATAGGCGTCGACCGGCGAAATCATCAGGTGCACGTCCATGACGGTTTTCACATGTTTGCGGAACGCTTTGACGGCCGGGGGGCCAAAGGTCAGGTTCGGCACAAAATGCCCGTCCATGACATCAACATGGATCCAATCCGCGCCTTCGGCTTCGACGGCCTGAATTTCACGACCGAAATCGGCGAAATCGGCGGAAAGGATGGAGGGAGCGATCTTGACGCTGCGGTCGAAAGTCATGGCTGATTCCTGTTTGGGCAAGCAGATAGGCAGGGCTTAATAGCCCGCGCTGCGATCGACAAGGTGTAAGAGTGGCTCGCCATCGACGTCGCGCCGGATGTTGGCGGCAATCACCCGCGCCGCGGTATCGGGCCGCGTGAACGAGGCGATATGCGGGGTGACCGTCACGTTTGGGTGGGCCCAAAACGGATGATCCTGTGGAAGCGGTTCGACCCGGAAGACATCCAATGTGGCATGGGCGATCTGACCGCTGTCGAGGGCGTCCAAAAGCGCGTCGTCATCAATAAGCGGCCCACGTCCGGGGTTGATGATAAACGCCCCTTTGGCGAGCAAAGCCAGGCGAGCGGCGTTTAACGTGTTCTCGGTTGCCGGTGTGTTGGGCAGCAAAAGCACAACAATTTCAGCCCCGCGCAGGGCCTGTTCCAACCCGTCTTTGCCTGAAAGGCACGACATGCCGTCGGCCTCTTTGGCAGAGCGGCTCCATCCGGTGACAGGAAAGCCCAAGGCCGCCAAGGATTGCGCACAGGCCAAGCCCAAAGCCCCAAGGCCAAGCACCGTGACGGGGCGATCTTGGGCAATTTTTGGTGGTGTGCAATTCCAGTTGCGGTCCGGGTTCACGATATGGGCATCCATACCCAAATGATGGCGCAACGCGTGGCCTGTCACCCATTCCACCATGCCTTGGGTTAGCCCCTCTTGATCGACCATCCGCGCCACCGGAACCGTCAGCGTGTCATTGCTAACAATGCCTTCGACCCCGGCCCACAGGCTGAGAACCGCTTGGAGTTTGGGGAATATGGTGAAGTCCGTGAGGTCAGCATTGGGGGCATATATTATATATTCGACCTGATCGGGCGGCATGTCACAGGCAAGGGTATAGTCGAGACCCGTGGCGTCGAGTTCCTTGCGCAATGGGGCTTCGTAATCCGTCCAGCGTTCTGCTTTGGCAGAGAAAAGTATCTGTAGTGTCACTATCGTGGCCTATGAATGTGGGCGCTTTGCACCAGTCCAAACCCCAACATCAAAACCAACATGGCCGAGCCACCAAAGCTCACCATAGGGAGGGGAACCCCGACAACCGGGGCCAATTCCATCACCATCGACATGTTGACGGCAAAATACAAAAAGAACGTGAACCCTATCCCAAGCGTCATAAGTGATGAAAACCGATCTTTGTTTTGTAAGGCAGAGAAGATGCAGAACACCACAATGAGCATATAGAGCAGCAACAAGGATATGCCGCCGACAAAACCGAATTCTTCGGCAAGGATGTTAAAGATAAAGTCGGTGTGTTTTTCAGGGAGGAAGTTAAGCCGCGATTGCGTGCCTTGCATAAAGCCCTTGCCGGTCCACCCCCCCGATCCCATGGCGATTTTCGCCTGTGTGATGTGGTAATCTTTGCCCAAAGGGTCATCGGTGTCTTCGAGAAAGGTTTCAATCCGGTCGTAGTGATAGTTGCTTAGCAATTGCCACGACGTGTCGCGGCTTTCAAAAACGCCGATCACCAAAACCACCGCTAGGGCGATAGCCCCGCCGAAATACCAAAGGCTCACCCCTGCAAGAAAAATCACCAATCCACCGCCGATCGTGATCAGCAAGGCCGTGCCCAGATCAGGCTGTTTAAAGACCAGAGCCACCGGGATGAGCAACAAGAGAATGGGGATGGCCACCCACAAAGGCCGCGAGGTTCTCTTGAGTGGCAGCCAATCGTAATAGGCCGCCAGCAAGACAACTACGGCGATTTTCATCAGCTCAGAGGGCTGCAGGCGCATAAACCCAAGGTCGATCCAGCGCACCGCGCCCCCGGCCTTTGACCCAAAAAGCTCAACCGCGACAAGCAGACCAAGACCGGCCAGATAGCCAACCACCGCCATGTTGCGCCAAAACCAGATCGGCACAAAGGCGACAAAGAACATGGCACAGAGGCCAAGGATAAAGCGTTTGATTTGCGGTTCGGCCCATGGCGAAAACGACCCGCCTGCCACCGAATAGAGCATCAAGAACCCGACCGAGGCGACGGCACAAATCAACACAACAAGCGCCCAATTGACATGAAGCACCTTGCGCCAGCCCGATGGAACGCTTTTGATATTTTGCTCGAGAAAGCTCATGCGCGTGAGTTCCGTTGGGCTTGGCGTTCTTCGCGCTCGCGGTTCAAACGGGCCTGAAGGGCCTTGATCCGTGGTCGGTCTTTCGTCGGATAGGCGTCAAGCGGCGGATTGCCCCCGTAAAGGGCCTGCAAGGTCACGTCACGCGCAATCGGGGCTGCGGCAACCGAGCCACCGCCACCATGTTCCACCACCACCGACACCGCGATTTTCGGATTGTCCCAGGGGGCGAAATTGACAAAAAGCGCATGGTCGCGTTTCTCCCAGGCCACCGATTTGTTGTCGACAACGGTCGATGACACCTGCGCGGTGCCGGTTTTGCCCGCCATGCGCATGCCATCGGCGATGATGCGCGATTTATAGGCGGTGCCTCGGCGGTTGTTGGACACCGCATACATCCCGCGATGGATTTGCAAAAGGTGGTTGGGGTTCAATCCCAAATCCACCCCGGCGCGCGACGGGGTTTCGACATGACCAATCCGTTTGACCAGACGGGGCGAAATGCTACGCCCGGTTGCAATACGCGCAGCCATCACCGCCAATTGCATGGGCGAAGTTAGAACAAACCCCTGACCGATCGAGGCGTTGACACTATCGCCGATCACCCAATCCTGTTTGTGTTTGCGCTGTTTCCACGCCTTGTCCGGCACCAGCCCGCTGGTCACTGCTGACATCGGAACGCCATGACCATCGCCAAGGCCAAGCCGCCGGGCCATCGCAGCAATCCGTTCGATCCCCACCTTAAGGGCAAGATCGTAATAATAAACGTCACAGGAATGGCGGAGGCTTTGTTCGAGGTTCATGTTGCCATGACCCGAGCGTTTCCAGCAGTGGAACTTGCGACCGCCAACTTCCATATGACCGGGGCAATAGACGGTTTCATCTGGCGCAACCAAGCCCGCATCCAACGCTGCTAGGGCTGTGACCATTTTGAACGTCGACCCTGGTGGGTAGGCGTCTTGCACGGTTTTAGAGGCTTGGGGGCGATGATCATTGTCGCGCAAAAAGGCGTAATCGGCGGTTGAAATACCATGTACGAACTTGTTTGGATCATAAGACGGGGCCGAGGCGATCGCCAGCAAATCCCCCTGTTCCAAATCCATGACCACAACCGAGGCGGACTCATCCCCCAACCGCGCCAAAGCATAGTCTTGCAGGTCGGTATCAACCGTTAGCTGTAGGTCGGGTCCGGGTTGTCCTTCTCGGCGGTCAAGTTCGCGCATAACACGGTTGGCATTGTTGACCTCGACCCGTTTGGCCCCGGCCTTGCCGCGCAAAAGGTCTTCGTATTTGGATTCAATCCCCACTTGGCCAAACTGAAACCCCGGCAGGTTAAGGACCGCCGGTGGGTCTTCGTAGCGGTTCAGGTTGCGGTCGTTGACCTTGGCCACATATCCGGCGACATGGGCGTAGAGCTCGGCCTGCGGGTAAATCCGCGATTGGCCCACTTCGGTCGACACACCGGGCAGGGCGGGCGCATTGGCGGCGACGCGGCTGATGTCTTGCCAACTGACCCGATCCGCAAGGGTGACGGGATCAAAGGGGCGCTTGGGGTTGATGCTTGCCAACGCGCGGTTGAGATCGTTTTCGTCCAGTTCAACAAGCGAAGACACGCGGGCAATCACATCGGCGACATCGTCGGTGTCTTCGGGAACCAAAACAATGCGATAGGTCGGTTCGTTTTCGGCAATGACGGTGCCATTGCGATCAAAAATTCGGCCACGAGTTGGGGGAATAAAGCGGATGGAAATGCGGTTCTCTTCGGCCAAGAGACGGAATTCATTGGCCTGATCAACCTGCATATGACGCATGCGCAGGGCCAAAACCCCGGCAAAGCCGAGCTGCGCGCTCCCTAGCAAAAGACCGCGGCGGGTGATTTTGCGGGCGCTTTCTTCGGTTTCGCGGGCTGTGCGTCTCATGTTTTGCGCCCCATCTGTTCAAACTCACCCTGTTTGCCGCGTCGCGATCCGAACGCCAGAAAACTGGCCCCGGCGATCAGGGGGTAAACCAGCATCGTCATACCAAATTGCATAAAAGATAGAGAAAGCGCTCCGGGCGAAACAATCAAGAGGCCAAGCGTGGCGCGATAGAGCAAAGTGGCAAGAAACAGCGTATAGGCGACAGTGAGCCATTCCGCCGCAAAGGTGTTTTCCCGTAGATTTCGGTCGCGCAGTTTGAGCCATTCTGCCGACAGAAGGATCAGCGCCGCCCAAAGCCCCGGAGGGCGTTGTAGCAAGAAATCCGCCAGCAACATGACCAATGCGATCAACAACATTGGCACATATTGCGGACGTCGAAGTGCCCAGGCAAAGGTGAGTGCGACCAACACATCGGGACCGGCAAAGCGTTGCGGGGTGGTCTCTAAAGGGAGCAAATGCGCAAACAGGATCAGTGTGGCCAGAACCACATAGGTCAGCCGCATGAACCATAGCTTGGCGGGGCTGCGCTCAGCCATCGCCTGAGCCCTGCCCGTCAAGTGCCGGGGCAGGGGCCTCGGAATCGGGGATGTTTTCGGGCAAAATCAAGCCGCTAGGCTGGCTCACCCGGCGTGCTCCATGATCGCGCAGCACACGCAAGAACTCTAACCGCTCGTAATCTGCGGCGAGGCGCGCGCGCAAACGCCCGCCTGGGTCTTGGGCCACCTGACCGATCAAAAGACCGGGGGGAAAGACCTCGCCATCGCCAGTTGTGACAATGCGGTCGCCGGGGCGCACCTGACCGGGGTCTTCAAGGAAATCGATCGGTGGTGCGGCGGAATTGTCGCCGACAACCAAAGCGCGCTGGCCGGATGGCAGTATTTCAACCGGGATGCGCGAGTTGGTGTCGGTTAGCAAAATAACCCGGCTGGTATTGGCCCCAACACCGGCGATCCGACCGACAAGGCCGATACCGTCCATTGTCGCCCATCCGTCAACAATCCCATCGCGAGAGCCAACATTGATGAGAACCGACTGGCGGAACGGCGAGCCGGAGTCGGCCAAAACGACGCCGGTGATATAGGTGAGGCGCGGGTCAAGCCGGACGTTGTTAAGGTCGCGTAGACGGGCGTTTTCCTGTTCAAGCTGCAAGGCGGCTTCTTTCCAGGCGGTCATTTGGCGCAACTCGCGGCGTAACTCTTGGTTTTGCTCGTGGATGCTTTGATAGCTTTGGAAATCGCGTAGGATTTTAACGGTGGCGGTCACCGGGGCCATGGCCCAATCCATACGGGGCACAACTGCGTCCACCACTTGGGCGCGCATGCGTTCAACCCGTGGGGAATCGATGCGCCAGAATAGAAAAAGGACAAGAAAACACAGCGTCAGGACAGCCAGAAGCAGCCGCTTGAGCGGGCGGGTGAAATCCTCGCTTGATCCACGGTCCTGAGCCAAGCGGCCTCCGTCCTATTTCAACGTCTTTGATCTGTTTTGCGACCTAAAGGCGCGCGGAACAAGATTTTTCCAAAAATCTTGCAAATTCCGTGCACGGAATTTGGGTGCGCCCAGATCAAAGCTCAGTGATTAGCTGTCATAGTCGATGGCATGGGCGAGCTGTTTTTCATATTCCAGCGCCTTGCCGGTGCCCAAAGCCACACAGTTCAATGTTTCGTCGGCGATGGACACGGCAAGACCTGTTTGCTCACGCAAGGCCAGATCAAGATCGCCCAACAATGCGCCGCCACCTGTAAGCATGACGCCACGATCAACAATATCGGCTGCCAAATCCGGAGGCGTCGCCTCCAACGCCGTCATAACCGCTTCGCAAATCGCCTGAACTGGTTCACTCAAGGCTTCTGCGATCTGGGCCTGACTGATTTCGGTTTCCTTTGGCACACCATTCAAAAGGTCGCGGCCGCGAATTTGCATTGAACTGCCGCGCCCATCATCGGGCATCCGTGCGGTCCCGATCGAGGTTTTGATCCGCTCAGCGGTGCTTTCCCCGACCAACAGGTTTTGCTGACGGCGCAGGTAGTTGATGATGGCTTCGTCCATACGGTCGCCACCAACCCGGACCGAGCGCGCGTACACAATATCGCCCAGAGACAGAACCGCAACTTCGGTGGTCCCGCCGCCGATATCGACAACCATGTTGCCGGTTGGGTCGGTGATCGGCATCCCGGCCCCGATGGCCGCGGCGATGGGTTCGGCAATCAAACCGGCTTTGCGTGCCCCAGCGGACAAAACAGAATTTCGGATCGCGCGTTTTTCCACCGGGGTCGCCCCATGTGGAACGCAAACGATGACTTTGGGGCGCGAAAATGTCGACCGGCGGTGCACCTTGCGGATGAATTCTTTGATCATCTCTTC
Organism: Pelagimonas sp.; assembly: GCF_058892305.1. NCBI lineage: Bacteria > Pseudomonadati > Pseudomonadota > Alphaproteobacteria > Rhodobacterales > Roseobacteraceae > Pelagimonas > Pelagimonas sp. Next base: position 34,161 of record NZ_JBZXVN010000021.1, on the reverse strand, counting down.
GGCGGCGACAAAGTCGGCAATCACACCTTCACGCATCGGGCGGATCGCTTCGATGCTACCGGGGGTCCGGCCAAGCATCAGTTTGGCGTCTTCGCCAACCGCCAGTACCTTCTTTTGTCCGTCCTTGACGTGGTACGCGACCACGGAAGGTTCCGAGAGGATAACCCCTTTGCCTTTCACGTAGACCAACGTGTTGGCTGTTCCCAGGTCGATGGCCATGTCCGATGAGAACATGCCCATGATACCGTCAATTCCAAACATTCGCGTACTGCCCCATAGACTGCAAGGCCCGCGACTCTGCTAGTCCGGACCAGCTGTTCTTATAGGGGGGTCCTGCGCAATGGGGAAGGGTGGCAAGCCATCAAATCAGCATGAATTCGCCGCACCGCGAAAATGCGCTGGAAATGTCCTGTCTTAGCCATTTTTCTGCCCGCATTGGTTGATCTACCGTCAGCGTGTCAATTTTCTACTGACGAGGTCGCCGTGCGTATCGCTATCGCTATTATTTGTGGATTTATTGGGATTGTGAGCTCCTTCGGGATTGCCGATTATTCGATCCAAGCAATCCAATCCGGTCAGGGGCTTACCGGATTTGGGCTTTCTGGCTGGGTGAATTCCGTGGCGGAACGTGGACAAGAGGCCGCCGAGAAACGGCGCTCTGAACAGCAAGTTGCTGAAAAACTAGGCAAAGACATGCGTGACCTTTTGCCCGCAGCGCCGCATGGCTGGCGCAGGCAATCCTGGAGTGTGACACAATCCAAGATCATGCGCGGACAATACCGGGGGCCAATTCCAAGTCACGATGAGTTGGAGAAACTTGCGGTTGACGAGTTGGCACCAAAGTTTTCTGCCTTTGCAGATGAGATGAATTCCTATTCCGGGAAAAAATTCGCTCGCCGAGAGGCCAAGCAAACCTGGGTCTATGTCCAAGGCAAAGAGCGGATTGCGGTGCGCATTCGCCAGATTGAAAAGCCGCGCAAAGCCCGCACAATGACCGAAGTTGCCTTTAACCGGATGCAGAAACACGAAAATTGGGACAAGGACGACATTGCCTTTGCCCGTATTCGCGGCGTCGTTTTTATCGAATCCGTGAGTGATTTTGAGCACTTAGCCTTTCGCACCATCGAGGCGGATATGATTGTCCCCGATGGGTCCAGCATTCGCATCACTATCAAAGCCCAAGCCAGTGACCGGTCCATCAAAAAGATTCTGAACGGCATCAATCTTGGTCGAATTCGCCAGTTTGCCGATCCCGGCAATACGGCACCGACTATGGCGGCGGCGTCCGATGCGGTTCGAAAACGCCGAGAGGCCGCGTTGGAACGCGAACGCGAATTGTTGCGCACCGCCGCGCGTGACCGCGCCCAACACCGTATCAACATCGAAGCCAACGCCGAGCGGTTTTCACGCTAAGTGACCGTGAACTAGGTGATCAGCCTTCGGCAACCATCTGATTTCGAACGAGGTGTTTGAAAATGTGGAAATACATTGTACTTGCCGCCAGCATTCCAACCATTCTGGTTCTGGCCTTGGGCATCGATTTTGCCATGTTCCGCGCCTATGCGACGGCGTTGAAACGTCCGGCCGGGGTGGTGGCCTATATCGAAATGCGCACCGGGGCCGAAACCAAACCTTTGGCCGCCCCCTTGATGGCCACCGTTACCCCAATGGGAAGCAAAAAGGATTTGGCCCGCCAGATCGACGCCATTTACCCGCCCGCTCCTGTCGGGTGGACCAAACGCAAATTTGTTGAGGCCGATTTTTGGAAACTCTTTCCCGAAATGGCATTTTGCGCCGGGCGCAACGCCAAGCCGACAATGGTCGACATGATGGATGGTGACCCAGAAGGGTGCCCCTTGAAACCGGGGGAAACAGGCGCGTGGGTTTACGAAAAAGGCCATGAGATCGTCGCGCTGCATATCAAATATATCCGCGAAAAACACGAAGGGCCGCGGGTGTCTTCGGGGCCAAAACCGTCGATCGTGACAAGCACCTTTGGCGCGGATTACTACAATAGCGACTACCCGCAATTCATGCACTACAACAACATCAAGTTCGGGACCGTTCCAGCCAAACATTGGTATCGGGCGGGTAAAACGTCGAACCGGACCAAGATGATTTATGGGCGCGGGACAGGAGATGGCAAACTGCACAGCTTCGCAATCGCGCGCGCCTCCAATGAGGCGATCAAAAAGATTTTGATGCAGATAAACCGCGATATGGTGGCCAGCTTGTTAAAACAACCGCAAGCCTGAAGCCGGGCCAGCACGCAAGTCGAAACCGCAGCGCAACTTTCATGGTTTGCTGCGGTTTTGTTTTGGGCGCGCCGTCCTTCGTTGTCACGCAACAAAATCACCCGGTGCGGATGTGGCACCGGGTGATTTCGTGTCGGGACGTTCTGGGGCACGCATGTGGGCTTGGACTACTGACCAACCTTGCAAAACGTACCCTGACCGCATTGGGCGTTGGGGCGGGTGACGCGTGGCTGTTGCCCAGAGGAAACCAACACGGGTTCAGACATGTCCAGCGGCTTTGGTGATGGCGGTTGGTGCCCCTGTGGCAAGGGAAAGTCGGCCAAATCGCGAACGCCGCTGAGATCAACATTGGTTAGGAAACTCCGCACCATCTTGTCCGAGGCGCGGGTGGTCAACACAAGGGACACGTCCTTGATTTGGGCTTCGAAGAACCGCAACTCAAAGGGCAAATCCCCGTTTGAGGCGGCGTCAATTGGCCCCGAGACCTCGGACCATGTCAGGCCCTGAAAAGTGCCATAGCTTGATTTGCGATCAATCGTGTCAAAATGCGCGTCGACACGACGAAACGCGTCGCGCCATAGGGGGCTATTGATGGGTTTGGTTTTGTCGTTGATCCAAAGCCCAATGCCATGGGGCCCCTGTTCGTAAAACACGGTTGTATCGGTGTGATAGGCTTGAAAAAGCTCTAGGTCGGACGTGTTTGGATCGTCAAACTGGGTCATCCCGGCAATCGCATGATCCACATGTTTGGTGTAAAGCGCGTATTGCTGGGCGCTATACAAAAGATCATCGGCCCAAGGATCCCAATCATAGGCCGCCCATCCGGCTGGGGCGTTGGGCAAAGCATGATAGACCATCGACGATTTGCGCAACATCAGGCCAATCGCCCCGCCGCTGTCGCCAAATCGGTCATACAAAGACACGATGTATTGTGGTGCGCCAAATTCGCTTTCGGCCTTGCTCCATTGCAGGCTGTAGTCGGTAGCGAACACGCCAAGCCCAACCAATCCTACAATCGCCGTCATTCCTATCGTTTTAACCAAAGACATCATCTACTCCAAAAACAATAACCTGCCGCCAGACTGACGCCAAATGAGGACAATTGTTGGGCGTGGATTTGGAAACTTCCGATCTTTGACGGTTTTCACGGCCTCGCAGGTCGTTTTCACACCTTAACCGGTCGGGCTGGCTCTGCTTGCTTTGGGTGGGCGCGCTATTGATTTGGTCAATTATCCGGGGAGATAGCGCATGAAAACCCAAGTCAAAGCATTGGTTGTCGGCGGCGGTGCCGTTGGAACATCTATCGCTTACCATCTGGCCAAGGCGGGCTGGGATGATGTGATGTTGATTGAGCGGGACGAGCTGACCTCTGGCTCAACTTGGCATGCGGCGGGCCTTTTGCCGCTGTTCAACATGTCTTATGCCACGACCCATATCCACAAATATTCGGTCGATTTCTACAAGCAGCTTGAGGAAGAAACCGGGTTGAACGCCGGATTTGCGGTGGTTGGCAACCTGCGCATGGCCCAGACCGAAGAGCGCATGGATGAATACAAGCTCTATGCGTCAACGGCGGAAACCTGCGATGTCGCCTATGAATGGCTCACCCCCGATCAGATCAAAGAGCGTTGGCCTCTGATCGAGACATCCGACCTTAAGGGCGCGATTTATCATACCGAAGACGGCTATATTAACCCCGCCGATGTGACCCAGGCTATGGCCAAAGGCGCGCGCCAACGCGGCGTTGATATCGTGCGCAAGATGCAGGCCGATGCGTTCCATTGGACGGGCACTCATTGGGAGGTCACCTGTACCAAAATGGTCGAAAAGGGTGGCAACCTTGTGCCGTCGGACGAACAGGTTGTGATCACCGCCGAACATGTTGTCACCGCCTCGGGCAACCACGCACAGCGCACCGCCAAAATGCTGGGCATCAAGATGCCCGCCATCCCGGTTGAACACACCTTTATCGTCATGGACAAGGACCCAGAGCTTGTGAAATGGCGCGAGGCGGGCAACCCCGAGCATCCGGTTGTGCGCGACGCCGACAATGAATCTTATGCCCGCGAAGAGCGTGGCGGCTGGATTTTGGGCATCTATGAACATGGCGCACCGGCGCGCTTTGAACATAGCGTCCCCGATAGTTTCCGGGCCGACCTGTTCCCGCTCGATCTCGACCGGATTGCCGATCAATACATGGCGATGGCCGAACGGGTGCCGTCCTGTGCGGATTCCGGTCTCAAGGACGATTTCAACGGCCCGATTTGTTATACCCCGGATGGCAACCCGCTGGTTGGGCCCGCGCCGGGCCTTCGCAACATGTGGCTTGCCGAAGGCTTTAGCTTTGGCATCACGGCCGCTGGCGGCACCGGGTATTACCTCGCCCAGATGATGGTCGATGGCGAGGCCGAGATCGACATGGCCTCGCTTGATCCCAAGCGCTACTCCTCAAGCTGGATGACCACCGAATTCGCGGCGCGCAAGAACGAAGAGTGCTACGAACACGTCTATATCCTGCATCACCCCGATGAAGAGCGCGAGGCCTGCCGCCCGCTGCGCACCGGCCCGGTTTATGACCGTCAAAAAGCGCTGGGTGCGCAATTTGGTTGGGTCAACGGTTGGGAACGTCCCAACTATTATGGCCCCGTTGATGCGCCGGACAATTTCGACAAGGAAAGCCGGTCGTTCCGTCGCGGCGGCTGGTGGCAGCACGCCGTCGAAGAGGCCAAGGCGATCCGCAATGGTGTTGGCCTTGTTGATGCCTCGGCCTTTACCAAACATGTTGTCAAAGGCCCCGGTGCGACGCAATTCCTCGATTGGTTCACCTGCAACAAACTGCCCAAAGTTGGCCGGATCAACCTGACCTATGCGCTGACGGCTGCGGGCACTACGCGCACCGAATACACCATCGTGCGCAACGGCGAGAACAATTATTACCTCGTCTCTGCAGGGGCTTGGACGGAATATGACGCCGATTTTCTGCGCAAAGCCGCAGAAGATAAAATGGACGAATTCGGTTACATCGAGATTCAGGATGTCACCACGCAATGGGGTGTGTTTGCCATCGCCGGGCCAAAGTCCCGTGATGTGTTGAACGAACTCATCGTGGATGCCGATCCCGCCACGGCGCTGTCCAACAAGCGGTTCCCATGGCTGTCTGCGCGCCAAATCGAACTGGGTATGTGCCCGGTCAATGCCATCCGTGTTGCCTATACCGGCGAACTGGGCTGGGAATTGCATCATCCCATCGAAATGCAGACCTATCTCTGGGATCAACTCATGGCCGCAGGCGAAAAACACGGCATGAAACTGGTTGGGGCGCGGGCGCAAAACTGGCTCCGTCAGGAAAAATCCTATCGCGCCTTTGGTACCGAATTGGGCCGCGACGCCACCCCGGCCGAGGCCGATCTGCCGCGCTTTATCGACCTGTCCAAAGACTTCCACGGCAAACAGGCGATGCAAGCCACCGGTGTTCGGGTTAAATGCTGTACCCTGTTGATCGACGGGCCTGCGGACGCCGACCCATGGGGGCGCGAAGTGCTTTATACGCCCGAAGGCACCCGCGTTGGTCGCCTTACCTCGGGCGGCTATTCGGTGCATTTCGAAAAATCTATCGGCATGGGCTATGTCACCCCGGAATTGGCCGTCGAAGGCACCAAGCTTAAGGTCAAAATGCAAGACAAGCTGTGGGACGCCACCGTCACCTGCGACAGCCCCTATGACCCGAAAAACGAGACCATTCGCATAAATGGCTAAGTGATCCGGTTAGGATCACCAGAACGTGACAGATCGGGGCTTGCTTTGGCGGGCCCCGTTTCCTTTGTAAGGATCTGTTCAAGGAGATCACGATGCCCAAAGCCGTTTTGTACCGAATGGAATTGCCGAACTACACTTGCGGCTATGGCACCGCTGCGCGCGATCTATTGCGCAAAGAAGGTTTCGAGATCGAAGAGCACATCTTGAGAACGCGCGACGAAACCGACGCCTTCAAAGACAAGCATCACATCGCAACAACGCCTTTGATTTTTATCGACGGTCAAAAGATCGGCGGATTTACCGACCTGCGCGCCCATATCAAAGCATCCAAGCCCAAGAAAAAGCGGTTTTGGCAGCGGTAAGCCCCGTGTCAGATGCGTGATTGCCAATCTGGCGCGGGCGGCTATCTTACCGCAAAATCCAGCGAAAAGGCCTTGCTATGACATTCCATGTTTACCTCAGCGGCGAAATTCACACCGATTGGCGCGAACAGATCATCAATGGGGCCGATGGCCTTGATGTGGTCTTTTCGGCCCCCAACACCGATCACGCGGCATCGGATGACTGCGGTGTTGCGATCCTTGGGGCCGAGGACAACAAATTCTGGCATGATCATAAAGGCGCACAGATGAACGCCATTCGGACGCGCAAGATGATCGAAGAGGCGGATGTTGTTGTGGTGCGTTTTGGCGAGAAATATCGCCAATGGAATGCCGCCTTTGATGCCGGATATGCCAGCGCGCTGGGCAAATCGCTTATCATCTTGCAACAACCAGATCACGATCACGCCCTCAAAGAAGTCGATGCCGCCGCATTGGCCGTGGCGCGCACACCCGACCAAGTTGTGCAAATCCTGCGCTACGTCCAAACCGGAGAACTCCCGGCGTAATCGCATCTGACGTTATGTCTATGAGGGAAACCTGTATCTAAATTCCCTCTTTTCCAAATACCCTGTTGCGTGGTCAAAGTTTGCTCGTGTTAACTATGCGCGCGCAGGCGGTGGGCCTGCTCTAATCAAAAACGGGGACGTGGGACATGATTCAGGAATTCAAGGACTTTATTGCCAAGGGCAACGTCATGGATATGGCGGTTGGTATTATCATCGGGGCGGCGTTCACCGCGATCGTCACATCGTTGGTTGGCGATTTGATCAACCCGATCATCGGTCTGTTTATGGGCGGTATTGATTTTAGCGAATGGTTCTATGCGCTGGACGGCAAAGACTACGCGACATTGGCCGCCGCCGAAGAAGCCGGCGCGCCGGTTTTCGCCATTGGTCGCTTTATCATGGCGATCATCAACTTCCTGATCATCGCCTTTGTGGTCTTTATGCTGGTGAAAATGGTCAACAAAGCCAAAGCCGCCGCCGAAGAGCCAGAAGAGCCAAAAGAAGAGGCCCCAGCAGGCCCAACCGAGCTGGATATTCTTGTCGAAATCCGCGACTCGCTTAAGAAATAAGTGCCGGATATGGCGCAAAGGAAAGGGGCCCAGCAGGGCCCCTTTTTTGGATTAGACCGCAGCGGTATATTCGCCACGTGCCGGATAGTTGTTGGCAATGGCGAAATCTAAGGCTCCAACCAACTCCGAGAAATGCGGACGCATAAACGGCATGGTTTGCACGGTGCCAAAATACAGGGTCTGTTCGGGTGTTACCAAAAACAGGCCGGGTTCCGAGAAGAGCGCGGGTTCTTCGATGCCAATCGAGGTTTTACCGCGCGAGGTCGAAATATAGAGTCCCCAATCACGCGCCTGATCCAGTGGTAGATCATAGGCAATACGCAACTCTTTGGCGTCGATTTTGTCGGCCATACCACGGGCGCGTTCTTCATTGTCCGAGCTCACCGCAATGGCCCCAACGCCGCGTTCAGCAAAGGCAGGGAGCAGTTTTTGCAGCTCGGTCAGGTATGTCGCGCAAATGGGGCAATGCAACCCACGATAAAAACACACCAAGGTTCCGCGCTCGGACGTTTCCTGCGCAAGGTCAAACTGGCCATTGTCCAGTGTGGGCAGGGTGAGACCGGGGGTTTTCTGACGGGGCATCAACATGGGTGTATTCCTATTAGAACTTGACGATGGGGTCATATTGCGCGATTTTCTGTAATGAAAATCCGAAATATCTAGCAGAAAATCCGAATGAGCAAATGCGCGCCCGCCCGACCTGACCGCCTAGCCGACTTAATCGAACGCTTTGATGTGGCCATCACTCCGGTTGCGGATGCCCCGGCCAATCTGGTTATTCTGGGCGATAACAGCGGCCCTCGCTCCGTTTTGTTCCTGCAAAAACCACAGGCCTTTCCGAGCGCACAGTTTGCGGCGCGGGTCGATTGGGGCACGGTGGAGAACCCGCTTGAAACCGGGTTACCGGCGCGAATCGAGATGCCGATTGAAACGCCGGATCTGATGGGGCTTGCGGTTGCATTGAAATGGGAGGCCGAGGCGCATCGCTGTGGGTCGGCCTCGGTATTGCGCCGCTTGGCCGAGGTGCTGATCGTGCGCCTTTTGCGGTTCCAGTTCGACACCGGGTGCGATCAAATCGGGGTCTTGGCCGGTCTGACCGACCTGCGTTTGTCGCGGGCCATCGTCGCTATGCACAATCGCCCCGGTCATGGTTGGTCAAGCGGTGATTTGGCGGTCGAGGCGGGCCTGTCGCCCTCGCGGTTTTCTGAGCTGTTTTCGCAAAAGGTGGGACAATCCCCAATGGCCTATCTGCGGCAATGGCGTTTGACCGTAGCGCGCCAAGATTTGCAACAAGGTCAACGCGTTGACGCGGTTTCACGTCGTTATGGATACGCTTCATCCGAGGCGTTTTCCCGCGCCTTTCGGCAGAAATATGGGGTGCCACCCCTCGCACTTAGGGGACGCGTTGGGGTGGCACCGGGTGCATAAAACGGTTTAGGCCGCTTTGAGCACCAACTGGGGGGAGGTCACGTCCATCCCCAGAGCCTTGCCAACCGCGTCATAGGTTAGCTTGCCGGCATGGACATTGAGACCGTTCAACAGATGCGGATCATCGGCACAGGCCTGACGCCAGCCCTTGTCGGCCAGGGCCAACATGAAGGGCATCGTGGCGTTGCCAAGCGCGATGGTCGAGGTGCGTGCAACCGCTCCGGGCATATTGGCGACGCAATAATGCATAATGCCGTCAACCTCATAGACCGGGTCCGCATGGGTGGTCGCCTTGGAGGTTTCAAAACACCCGCCCTGATCAATCGCCACATCCACAAGGGCCGCGCCGGGTTTCATCGTTGAAAGCTGGGCGCGCGAAATCAACTTGGGCGCGGCCGCTCCCGGGATCAGAACCGCACCAATCACCATATCCGCCTCTTGGATAAGCTCTGCGGTGGCACCGGCGGTGGAATACTGGTTTTTGAACGTGCCACCAAACACGTCATCAAGGTAACGCAAACGCGGGATGGACCGGTCAAGCACGGTGACATCCGCGCCCATACCCGCCGCGATTTTGGCCGCATGGGTGCCAACAACCCCGCCACCAATCACAACAACTTTGGCTGGGCCAACGCCGGGCACGCCGCCCATCAACACGCCGCGACCACCATTGGCCTTTTGCAAGGTCCAGCTGCCCACTTGCGGGGCCAAACGCCCAGCGACTTCGGACATCGGCGCCAAAAGCGGCAGACCACCGTTGTTGTCGGTCACGGTTTCATAGGCGATGGCCGTACAGCCCGACGCAATGAGATCGTTGGTTTGATCTGGGTCGGGGGCAAGGTGCAAATAGGTGAACAAAAGCTGATCTTCGCGCAGCATTTTGCGCTCACCGGCTTGTGGTTCCTTGACCTTGACGATCATATCAGCGGTGGCAAAAATCTCCTCTGCGGTGTCGATAATTGCGGCACCTGCGGCCACATAATCATCATCCGAAAAGCCAGCCCCGATGCCGGCGCCTTTTTGCACAACCACCTGATGGCCATGTCCCACGGCCTCGCGTGCGGCGTTGGGTGTTAGACCGACCCGAAATTCCTGTGGTTTGATCTCTGTGGGGCATCCGATTTTCATAGCCATTCTCCATTTGCCTATTTTTTAAGCATGGTTGAAATGGCTTGCAATTTCCCTGCGAATTTGCTGCGTAGTTAGCGGGAACATTCGAAGAATCTTCGAAAACTTTTGCTCCAAACGAAGAAAGTGCGCGCACATGGCCTTGGACGAGACAGATCGACGTATCTTAAGGGTGATTCAACGTAAGGGGCGGATTTCCAATTCTGACCTGTCGGATGAGGTGAATCTTTCGGCCTCGGCCTGCCATCGGCGGGTGCAGCGGCTCGAGAGCGACGGATATGTCAAAGACTACGTTGCGCTATTGGATGCGCGTAAATTGGGGATGCCGAGCACGGTTTTTGTGGAAATCAAGCTTAGCGCTCAGGCTGATGAAGTGCTTGACGCTTTTGAAAAGGCGGTGGCGCGGGTCCCGGATGTTTTGGAATGCCACCTGATGGCGGGCACGGCGGACTACATTTTGAAAGTTGTCGCCGAAGACACCGAAGATTTCGCCCGCATCCACCGCCAATACCTCACCCGCTTGCCCGGCGTGGCCCAGATGCAATCGAGCTTTGCACTTAGAACAGTGTTTAAAACAACGGCTTTGCCTGTGTGAAGTGAGCGCAAGGTAACCAAAGCTTAGGTTTGATCTGCGATGATGGCGTCTATTGTCGGAGTCGGGTCAATGGTCGCATCATTTACAATGAATGGGGGGGACAACTCCTTTGCTGTTGCGACCGGCAGCAATGTCGACATTGTTGCCGGCCAATCTCGGTTTGATCATCCGCCAAATTCCACGACAGATTTGCAAATCACGACCAAGGATGGCGATCCGGATCCGCGGTTATTTGAGGTTGGTGACACCTATGACATCACATGGTCGGGTCATGGCGGCGGCAATCTTGTCGATGCTGTGGTTGTGCGCAGTGATGCCGCGCCGGATACCGGCGGTGCCATTGTGTTTGAGGGGACCGACGGCGGCGAAACCGTTCAGGTTATTTGGACACCGGATTTCGACCTCGAAAATTGGTATTGGACCTACTACGGCCCATCTAATCCGCCCAATTTCTACACCACGGATCAAGATCCGAACTATGACCATACATACATCTGTTTTGAGAAATCCACTCAGATTGCCACACCGCGTGGATATGTGCGCGCTGGTCAGCTGAAGGTTGGTGAAACGGTGTGCACCATGGGCGGGATTGCGCGTGAAATCCTTTGGATTGGTCGCAAAACCATTTCGGGCGAGGGGGCATCGGCCCCGGTTCGGTTCCCAATCGGCAGTATTGGAAATTTTGCGCCTGTCAAACTGTCTCCGCAACACCGTGTTTTGATTAGCTCAAATAGTGCCGAGTTGCATTTTGGCGAACGCGAGGTGTTGGTCCCGGCCATTGCCTTGGTCGATGGCAAACGCATCCGGCAGGTGCAAAAGCCAACGGTTGTTTACGTGCATATCTTATTGGATCGGCACGATATTCTCTTGGCGCAAGGCGCACCCTGCGAAAGCTTGATGCCCGGCGACGCCATAGAAACCCTTCTGGATGAGGGGGAGCGCGCCGAAATTCACGAGGTGATCAAAGATCGGGAGTATCGCCTCATTCGGCCCGCTTTGCACCGACACGAAGCCGAAGTTATTGCTCAGGATCGTGACATCATAAAACGCGAAACCGCGTTTCTATAGGCGTCTAACCTTTGGGTTTGTCGTCGTAGTCACCGGACAAAATCCGCTGAGCGTCGCCTTCTGGGTCATCATATTGGTTTGAGCGCAGGGTAAACACGAAAAAGCCCAAGCCAGCACAGCCAAGCACCAAAGAGATCGGGATCAGATAAGTTAGGATATTCACAGGTGGTTACCTCAGGCGCAGCGCGTTAAGCGAGACTGTAATCGAACTTGCCGACATCGCCAAGGCGGCGATCAGCGGCGAACACAGCCCGGCAATGGCCAAAGGCACGGCGATGATGTTGTACCAAGTGGCGATGGTGAAATTTTCGCGGATGCGGCGGGTGGCCTTGCCAGCGGTGTCAATCGCGTCGGGGATCGGGTCAAGCGTGCCGCCCAATAACACAATATCCGACGCCACGCGGGCCGCGTCCAAGGCCGAGGCCGGAGAGATCGAGGCATGGGCCGCCGTAAGCGCCGCCGTATCGTTTAACCCATCGCCAACCATCAAAACCTTGGCACCTTGTTCGGTAAGCGCCTCAATTCGCGTGGCTTTGTCTTGGGGCAGGGCTTCGGCCAGCCATTGTTCGATGCCAAGCCGAGTGGCGAGTGCTTCAACCGCCGCCGTGGTATCGCCCGACATCAAGATCACTTTCTTGCCGCTCTCTTGTAAGGCGCGCACCGCCTCTTCGGCCCCATCCCGGAGCCGGTCGGTAAAGGTAAAGGCCTGGGCCGGGCCATCGCCGACCCGCAACCACGCCGAGGTCATGGCGTGGCTGCCTGCGCCAACCCATGCGGCGCGACCAAGGCGGACCATCTGCCCTTGCCATTGGCCTTGTGTGCCGTGTCCGGGAACCTCTTGAATATCGGTGACATCGGCCGGCGCGATGCCTGCCGCGCGGGCGGTGGAGGTCAGGGACTGCGACAGCGGATGCGCCGACCCTTGTGACAGCGCTAGGGCGATTTCCAAATCGCGGCGGGTGAAATCATCAAGGTTGGTCAGGTCCGGAGTGCCTGCGGTCAAGGTACCGGTTTTGTCGAACACCACCGTGTCGATCTGGGCCAAACGTTCCAAGGCGGTGGCGTCTTTGATCAACAACCCCTGTTTGAAAAGACGGCCCGAGGCGGCGGTTGTTACCGCTGGAACCGCCAAACCCAAGGCGCAGGGGCAGGTGATGATCAAAACCGCGGCGGCAATATTCAGCGCAATGCGCAAATCTCCGGACCACAGGTACCAGCCGACAAAGGCCAGTGCCGATAGGATGTGAACGCCGGGCGCATAGAGTTTCGCCGCCTTATCCGCCAGCGACGTGTAGCGCGAGCGCCCGGATTCCGCCACGGCGACCAGATCGGCCATCCGGTGCAAGGACGTGTCGCGCCCCACAGCCGAGGCGCGCACCAAAAGCGGCCCCGTTAGGTTCACTTCGCCTGCGCTGATAATGGTGCCGGGCTCTGCAAACACCGGCAAGGTTTCCCCGGTCAAAAGTGAGCGATCAAGCTCCGACGTGCCCTCAACGATTTCTCCGTCCACCGGCATCCGGCCACCGGGTCGCACGCGAAGGATGTCGCCGACGCGAAGCTCAGCGACGTTGACCTGTTCCTCTCCGGTATCGCTCACCCGCCAAGCACGTGGCACTTCGAGTGCAGCAAGCTCTTCGGCGGCGGACCGGGCAACAGAGCGGGTGCGATGATCAAGGTAACGACCCGTCAACAAAAAGAAGGTCAGCGCCATAGCCGCGTCAAAATAGGCATGCTCGCCAGACAGCGAGGTTTCCCAAAGCGAGGTGACCAGTGCCAGCAGAATGGCCAATGAAATGGGCACATCCATGTTGAGATGCCCGGCCTTCAGCGCGGTCCAAGCGTTTTTGAAAAACGGCTGGGCGGAAAAGGCGACGGCGGGGATGACGATGGCCGCCGAAATCCAATGGAACATGTCGCGGGTTGGCCCTTCGGCCCCCGACCAGACCGCCACCGATAGCAACATCACGTTCATCGAGGCAAATCCCGCCACCGCAAGCCGCATCAGCAACTCGCGCCCGGCGCGGTCGGTGTGCGTGGCGGTGATGGCGGTGGTGTCAAGCTCATGGGCCTCATAGCCCGCGCCTTCGACCAGCGGAATGATATCCGCGGCGGTGAGATCCGGGTCGGCTTCGATGCTGACCCGTTTCATGGTAAGATTGACCCGCGCCGATCGCACGGCATCCGAGGCGTTCAAAGCCTGTTCCACCGTCGACATACAGGCCGCGCAATGAATTGTCGGCAGGGATAGAACGATATGCGCCTCAGTTGGTTCCTGAGCCGCAGCCAAAGCTTCGGCCGCTGGGGCCGCAGAACAAGCAGGGCAGGCCGAGGCCTGAGGGCGTATCGCAGCGGTCATGGTCTAGTCCTCAACGATAAAAACAACACGTTGTTCAAACGGGGTGCCATCAAGCGCGGTGGCTTTCATGCGGATGTTCCAATTGCCGGGGGCAAGCGTTTCGCGGGCCACATAGGACCGGCCATCAAACTGAAAATCCGGGCTGCGGTCATCTTTGACATGGGTGGGGCGCCCAAGGGTCGCCTCAAGCTTGCCCACCTGCACCGGCGTACCATCCTGTTCGGCAATCGACAGGATCAGCAAGCCGCCCACATGTTTGGCCCCAACATCCCAACCAAGCCCTTCTTGCGCGGCGCGGCGTTTGTCAAACGTCTGGCTTGCGACATAGGAATTCTTGGTCTCCAACCCCGGAAAGGTTTTCACAGCGCTAAAGGCCAAGACAAGGTTGACGGCGATGATGACACCAAAGGCCCCACCAAAAATCGCCAAGACATGCCAGCCGGTTAATTTACGTTCGGTTTTGGTCATTTGTCGGCCCGCCCGTTGAATACAGTATCGTTATGCGCTCGGTCGCCTGTGGTCAAATCTTCGACCCAAAGGCGGATGTCGACGCGTTCCATCGCAGCAGGGTCCGAATGGCGCGGCGCAATGACATGGACCTTTTGCAGCAACGTCTCGTTCGCGTTGACGGTGACGGTCTCATAGGGCGTGCCTTCGAGTTGGATATGGAGCGACGGATCACCTTTGAGTGTCATGCGGAACGGGCGATCTTCGCCGTGTTTGTTGAGCAACCGCACCTCATAGGTGTTGCGGATCGAGCCATCTGACATGGTGACGTAGATCGGATTGCGCACCGGGGCGACGGTCATTTCGATTTCAGGCCGAATGAACAAGGCAAAGACCAAGCCAACCCCGACCAGAGACCAAAGCGTGGTGTACATCATGGTGCGGACCCGGAAAATATGGCTCCAAACCGGGCGAGGCGGGTTGCCGGCGCGCTCTTTTGGTTCATCAGAGGCGGCAAGGTAGTCGATCAAACCGCGCGGTTTGCCGATTTTGTCCATCATGTCGTCACAGGCGTCGATGCACAGACCACAGGTTATGCATTCCATCTGTTGACCATCGCGAATGTCGATCCCCATCGGACAGACGTTCACGCAGGCCATACAGTCAATACAATCGCCGGTTTCCTGACTGTCGTCCTTTTTCTTGCGCAGCTTGCCACGCGGTTCACCACGCCAGTCGCGATAGCCAATGGTCAACGTGTCTTCGTCCATCATCGCCGCTTGAATGCGGGGCCAAGGACAGGCGTAGATACAAATCTGTTCGCGGGCGATGCCCCCAAAAAAGAAGGTGGTGGCGGTCAAAACCAACATGGTTGTGTAGGCGACGGGGTGTGCCTGGCCGGTGACCAAATCAACCAAAAGCGTTGGCGCATCGGCGAAATAGAACACCCAAGCCCCGCCGGTGGCGAGCCCGATCAGGAACCAAGAGATGTATTTCGTGACGCGCAGCCGCGCTTTGCGGACATCCCATTTTTTCTGACGATGTAGGCGCAGGCGGGCGTTGCGATCCCCTTCGATCCAACGTTCGACTAGAATAAACAAGTCCGTCCATACGGTTTGTGGGCAAGCATAGCCGCACCACACCCGGCCCAAGGCCGAGGTGAAGAGGAAGAGCCCCAAGCCAGCCATGATCAACAAGCCAGCAACGAAATAAAACTCGTGTGACCAAATCTCGATCCAGAAGAAATAGAAACGTCGGTTGGCCAAGTCGATAAGAACGGCCTGATCCGGAAGTTCCGGCCCCCGGTCCCAGCGAATCCAAGGGGTTAGGTAGTAAATCCCCAATGTGACCAGCATGATAACCCATTTCAGGTTCCGAAAGGCGCCAGTGACGCGTTTTGGAAACACCGGTTCACGGGCGGCGTATAGGGAGGGAGGGGTGGCATTATTGTCGGACACGGGGAATCGCTCCGTTAAGGGGTTTTATCAATATTGGTTTTCCCAACTCAGTGCAGGCGCAGCATTGACCTGCATCAAATTCTGAATCTTTGATTTAGGTTTTTGTGGCCTGTGCCAAGATCCAGCGACAAAATGCCCTGAGCGCCGGACGCTGAACACCCGGCCGGGTGACAAGATGATAGCTTGCCCCCCTGTCTTCTTCGAACAAAACGCTTAGCCGCCCGGCGGCGATGTCGTCTTCGACCATCATGCGGGTGACCATCGCCACGCCTTGCCCACGGCGAATGCCTTCGAGAACAAGATTTCCCGGCACATTGGTGATGGATTTCGCCTTGCCGGGGCGAATCCCGTGGCGTTCCATCCAACGCGAGGCTTCGTTTGTGCCAAATTCATTGAGCCATGGCAGATCAGCGAGGCCATCCGGGTCGTCCTTTTGGTAGTTCCGAACAAGATCGGGTGTGCCGACCAGCGCAAGGGGCGCATGGATCAAGGCGGTGGACGAATAGCCGGGCCAATCCCCGTTTCCGTATCGAATTGCCACGTCAATTCCCCCCGGAGTGAGGTCGACCAACGTGGGGTTTGGGTCAATCATCATGCTGATGTCTGGGTGTTTTTTCCGGAAGCTTGCCAATCTGGGCATAAGCCAATCGGCAGCAAAACTTGAGGTGCAAGAAATTTGAACCGGGCGTTCTTGTTCCTGCGTTGTCAGCTGTTCGACCGTTTCAAAAATGGCGGTAAAGGCGGTGTCCAGCGTTCTGGCCAGGGTCTCGCCGTCTTCGGTTAGGGAAAGTTTTTTGCCCTGCCGTTCCAAAAGCGGGACATTTAAATGCGCCTCAAGCTGGCGGATTTGCTGGCTAATGGCGGCATGGGTCACATTGAGCTTGGCACCGGCCGCCGTCATCGACCCGGTCTGGGCAAATGCCCCAAAGGCCCGTAGCGCCGCCATCGGAGGGAGTTGCCCCCAATTCATTGTAATCTGACCTTACACATCTGAATTATCCCTGACTCGCGTGGTTCCGTAGTTTGTGTGAGGTTTTCATAAGGAAATCATCAAATCAAGAGGGTGACATGTTCACAATATATGCACAAAGCTTTATGACTGCCTGCCGCCGAGACTTACATAGGTTTGCGGATGAGCACCCACAAACCCCTATTCACGAAGCGGATCGTCGCCGTGAACAAGAGGCCAAAACGCGCCGCCGGATGATGTTTCGGCGTGGCTGGTTGTCATAGAATGGGAAATAAATGCGCCGATGCCCTAGGAAACGCGCGAACAGGACAGGACATCGGCGCAATACGCCCCGACCCGAGGGTTGGGGTATATTATTGATCGGGGGGAGGGCCCCAATCTTTCTGATCCGAATTTGACAGGATGGCCGGCGATTCACCTTGACTTGTGTCAAGCTCGGCGGTGTTGACCGCCATATTTTTGGGGATCGGAGACGTTTTTTTGGGGGCAAGTTCCATTTGGGCGCAGGCACGGGGCTTGAGAGGTCAACGCACTCTGATTGCGGTCGCTGTTTGGCGCGACCAAAGCGCAAATCCGCAGATGTCGTCGCATTGGGTTCTGACTTTGCCCTTTGGCGTCATTGGCCGGGGCAAGACCGCGACAAGAAAAAGACCCCCGACCGCAATGGCCGGGGGTCCGATTGTTTTCAACTGATTGATTTCTCGGTCAGTTACTCTGAGGCTTCACCGCCGCCCAAACCATGGACATATGATGCCACGGCGCGAATTTCGGCTTCGTCCAGACGTTCGGTCCATGAGGGCATCACACCAAAACGAGCGTTGGTGATTGTCTCAAAGATGTCGTCATAGCTGCCACCAAAGAGCCAAATCGCGTCCGTAAGGTTCGGGGCACCTTGGCTCACGTCACCGGTACCGTCTTCGGCGTGGCAAGAGGAGCAGTTGTCTTCAAACAGCACCTTGCCCGCTTCGGCGGCGGCGGCATCCTGAGGGGTGTCACCGGACAACAGTTGGACAAAGTTCGCTAGCTGAGCGATCTCTTCTTTTTCCAACAGCTCGTCACGCCCAAATGCGGGCATTTCCGAGTAACGCGCGTCGTCGTCGGTTTCGTTGCGAATACCGTGGCTGATCGTGGCGTGGATATCCTCGATCGACCCACCCCAGAGCCAGTCATCGTCCAGCAGGTTGGGATAGCCTTTGGCCCCCGCCGCACCAGAACCGTGGCACTGGGCACACCAGGTTTTGAACACCGCAGAGCCAGCATTGTTGGCATAGGTATGCAGTTCCGCATCGGCCGCGATTTCAGTCAGCTCGGTCCCAGCCAATTTGGCGTTGATCGCAGCATTCTGATCTTCGACACGGGCGATTTCAGTCGCGACTTCGCCACGGGTGGAATAGCCAAGCACACCGGGCGTTGCCCCGTTGATTAGTGGCCATGCCGGATAGGCGATGACATAACCGATGCCCCAAACGATGGTCGCATAAAAGGTCCACACCCACCACTTTGGAAGCGGTTTGTTGTATTCCTTGATGCCGTCCCAAGAGTGGCCGGTTGTCTCATAGTCGAGATCGTCTTTTTTCTTGTCACTCATGTGTTCCTCGCCTCCTTAATGTTCGGCGGGGGCGCCAAGGTCGGGCGCCGGTTTATCATCATGACGGAAGGGGATGTTGGCCGTGTCCTCATGGACGGCTCGGCTGCCGGGTCGGAACGCCCAGAGGGCGATTCCGATGAAGACAGCGAACATGACCAGCAAAGCCCAACTATCGGCAAGCTCACGAAGGAAAGAATAGGTTTCCATAGTCCCCCCTAGCGGCTTGCGTCAGGCGTGAAGGTCGAGAAGTCGACCAACGTGCCAAGCATTTGCAGATAGGCAACCAGAGCGTCGGCTTCGGAAATGCCAGCCCGGTCATCAAAGTTGCGAACGTTGACATTGTCACCGTAGCGTTCAAGCAGCCCGTCATAGTCACTGTCGGGGTCCGCCTGAGCGGCAAAGTCGGCCTGAGCGTTGTCGATCATCTCTTGGGTGTAAGGAACCCCCACAAGACGATGCGTTTTCAGCAGGTCAGCCACATATTCGCCTTCGACGAGCTTGGCTTCGAGGAAGCCGTACTTTGGCATCACCGATTCCGGAACAACCGACTGCGGGTCACGCAGGTGGTCGATCTGCCATTCGTCAGAGTAACGGCCACCAACGCGCGCCAGATCAGGACCTGTCCGCTTGGAACCCCACTGGAACGGGTGATCGTACTTCGATTCCGCCGCCAGAGAGTAGTGACCGTAACGTTCGACTTCGTCGCGCATCGGGCGGATCATCTGCGAGTGGCAGACATAGCAGCCTTCGCGGATGTAGATGTCGCGACCAGTCAGTTCGAGAGGGGTGTAGGGGCGCATGCCCTCTACATCCTCAATTGTGTTCTCGAGATAGAAGAGCGGTACGATCTGCACCAGCCCACCGATTGTTACCACCAGGAAGGCAAAGATTGCCAAAAGGGTAACATTTTTCTCGAGGACAGCGTGTTTGTCGAGAATTGCCATGTATCCGGTCCTCCTTATTCGGCCGGTGTGGCGTGCGCATTAGCGGCTTCGGCATCGACTGCCGGGGCTGCTTTTGCGGTCATCCACAAGTTGTAGACCATGATCACGGCACCAGCGACGAACATCACACCACCCAGAGCGCGGACAACATACATCGGGAATTTGGCACCTACGGTGTCGGCAAAGCTCCAAACAAGGAAGCCATTGGCGTCAACTTCACGCCACATCAGGCCTTCCATGATACCGGTGACCCACATGGACGCCGCATAAAGAACGATGCCGATCGTGGCGAGCCAGAAGTGCCAGGACACCAGCTGGTTCGAATACAGACGTTCACGGTTCCACAGTTTTGGCACCAGATAGTACAGCGCACCAAAGGTGATCATGCCGTTCCAACCAAGCGCACCAGAGTGTACGTGACCAATGGTCCAGTCAGTATAGTGCGACAGTGAGTTCACAGCGCGGATCGACATCATCGGACCTTCAAAGGTCGACATGCCGTAGAAACCGATCGAGATCACCATCATACGGATAACCGGGTCGGTGCGCAGTTTGTCCCATGCACCCGACAGGGTCATCAGACCGTTGATCATACCACCCCAGCT